>JADKJP010000002.1:0-300000 GCA_016720935.1 Bacteroidota bacterium | reverse complement strand
ATACACGTTCTTCTATCGATCCTTTCCTCACGTATTCCGATCGTCGTGACCTGAGAGAAAAAGCATGGAACATGTTTGTAAATCGCGGTGATGGCGGTGATGAACACGACAACAACAAAACCATTTCACAAATTCTGAAACTTCGCCAGGAACGCGCGAAATTACTCGGCTTCAAAACCCATGCACACTGGAGACTCGAGAATTCAATGGCCAAAACTCCCGAGAGAGCAATGGAATTAATGGAGTCTGTCTGGAAACCTGCCGTTAATCGCGTGCACGAAGAAGTTGCGGATATGCAGGCCCTCGCTGATAAAGAAGGAGCGAAAATCAAAATTGAACCATGGGATTATCGCTATTATGCAGAGAAAGTCAGAAAAGCGAAATACGATCTCGATCAGAATGAAGTAAAACAATATCTGCAACTCGAAAATTTACGTGAAGGAATGTTCTGGGTTGCCGGAGAACTTTTCAATTTCTCTTTCAAACCACTCAACAATGTTTCGGTTTATCAACCCGACATGCGTGTTTGGGAAGTCGTTGATAAAACTACAGGCAAACACATCGGACTGTGGTATTTCGACGCTTATGCTCGTCAGGGCAAACGCTCCGGCGCATGGATGAACGCTTATCGCAGTCAGCAGCGAATGGATAGTGAAATCACCACCATCGTTTCCAACAACGCGAATTTTGTGAGTGGAAAACCCGGCGAACCTGTTCTCATTTCCTGGGATGACGCGACTACATTGTTCCATGAATTCGGACATGCTCTACATGGACTTTCTTCGAATGTAACGTATCCATCAGTCTCCGGAACAAACGTTGTTCGCGACTATGTAGAATTCCCTTCACAACTTCTCGAGCATTGGCTCAGTACAAAAGAAGTGCTTTCCCGTTTTGCATTGCATTACAAAACAGGCAAACCGATTCCACAGGAACTTGTTGATCGCATTCACAATGCATCCACATTCAACAAAGGATTCACTACTGTAGAATATCTTGCCAGCGCGCTGGTAGACATGAAACTTCACCTTGCGGATGCAACAGACATTGACCCGGATGCATTTGAGAAGAAAACTCTCGAAGAGCTGGGTATGCCTCATGAAATTGTTATGCGTCACCGTACTCCACAGTTCGGACACGTATTCTCTTCCGATGGTTACTCCGCGGGATACTACAGTTATCTCTGGTCCGATGTGCTCACAGCTGATGCCTACAGTGCATTCACCGAAGCCGGTGGACCTTATGACAAAGAAGTCGCAAAACGTTTACGTGACAATATTTTCACTGTCGGTAACACCATTGACCCGCAGGAAGGCTTTAAAAAATTCCGTGGCAGAGATGCGTCGACAGATGCGTTGATGAAAAAACGTGGATTTCCAATAAAATAATAGAAGTTTTTCAACTCATTAGAACAAAGGACGCAAAGAATTTTCTCTGCGTCCTTTGCTTTAATGGGTAAAATAATTTATATCTTTCATAGACCTTATTCTTAAAAATAAAGGCTATGAAAAACTTTACTACTATTCTATTCGTTTCTTTATTGACTGTTCTTTCATCTTTAAAACTTTTTGCCCAGAATTACAGCACCGTCAATTTCGGAAACCCTGCAACATTCAGAAGTGAATTGAATAATAACCAGATTAGTCTTCATCAAAGCAATGATTATTACACATGGTCGCCTCTGAAAATTACAAGAATTCAATCTATCATCACTTTCCCTTCTGAAATTCATTACTACACATTTTATACATGGAGAGATACCGCTTCAGTGGATACGAATTGTGGATTTTGGGATGGCCCTTCATGGATGGGAAATGAAATCGTTGAATCCAACAATGGATTTACTTATTTGTTCAATGAAGCTGGCGATACAATCTTCGTGGATCAAAATGCTTCCTCCGGGCAATCCTGGGTTTTCTATCGCTTTCCAAACGGAGCTGAAATAAGAGCATCAGTAAACGGCTTTTCCTTTATGACTGTGGCTTCCCTGACAGATTCCGTGAAAAATATTTTGTTAGAAGTGTTCGATAGTCTTGGCCAACCAAATCCTTCACACCCCGCTAATAACCTATTTCTCCAGCTGAGTCAAAACAATGGCTGGTTCCGTACCATTTCCGTCAGGGAATTTCCGTCTATTGTACTTCCCTTGGTTCGCATTGATCCCATTCAGCTTCCTGAAAGCAAAGACATCTATGATTTTGAAATTGGTGATGAATTTGAATATACAGGACAATGTGTAAATTTTGGAGGGTCCTCTCCTTCCGGTTATTCTTATATCCGTATCGATGACAAATGGATGAATCCAACATTAGACACCGTTTCTTACAAACGATTTGTCATCACGTTGGGTTTGCAATTCAATCCGTTTCCTACACCTCATCTCGACAGCACTTTCACGTATATGGAAGATACTGTCTCTTACTTTTATTCCCATGCTCCCTTGTACACCACAGTTCCGGAAGAAAACAATACACCTTTACATCAATCATATCAGAATCCGGTGAATTGTTATCTGATGGATCAGGATACTGCTCTTTACAACAACAGATTATACTTTCGTGAAACAGATGGATATTTCGACCTCGATAATTCTCAAATACCATGCATCCGGTTCAATCACTTCGAACCATTATATTATGAATGGTATTATTCACCAGGACTAGGATTGGTGATATCAAGATTCAATGCAATGAGTCAAGCCGGCGACGATTGCATGCAGCATTTATTCTGGTTTCATAAAGGAGCAGAGACCTGGGGAAATTATGTGCCATTAACTTCGGGTATAAACGAAACGACATCTTCAATTTCATTTGATATACTTCCGAATCCGGCCGGGGCTTTGGTACGGGTGAACTTTCCAAATCAGTTACCTGAGAAGTTAAGCCTCTATTCCGGTGAAGGCAAACTGATTAATACATGGAATGTAAAAAGCAAAACAGTTTCACTGGATTTGTCTGATCTGTCTGCTGGAATTTACATTCTGAGTGTTGAAGGAAAAAATAATGTGGAGCGAAAAAGACTGATTCATTTTACGGAAAACAAATAAGAAGTATTCTTCTCCATCATGTGTTGATGTCAGAGATTCACTTGTTGAAATCGAACTATGTTCTTTTCATAAGTAAAAATAAATCCGTCCCGTTTTTTTTGACACGATCGTTTTGCCATTCAGCAATCGCGCGCCGCACCAGCCAGTTTCTTACCGGAAGTACCAACCAAAAAAAAGAAAGGAATGAAATGGCCTGTAAAATTCTTTTTATTACATAATATTTTCCACGATCAGCCGGACGAAATGCAGTCGCAGCAAAAGAACAAAACCAGAAAAATATTAGTTTTAATCTAAGCAAGAGCAGGAAATTTCTTGCGGAAGAATTCAATGCTCTTGAAAGGTTTGTGAAATTCAGGACCAAAGCGAGATCACTTTCTGCAAGCCATTTCAGCGCTCCGTAATATTGATTTGCATAGTAATCTTTAAACACCGCGAAACCTTCGTGAAGAAACAAAGCGGAAGTCTGGTCGACCGACAAACGTCTCAGATGAGCCGGATCTTCAAAGAAAAATGTTCCCTTTTCTTCGTTGTAGCCATCCTTCATTTTCATCGACACCTTGTATTCCAGACTGCCGGGATGATTACAGGGCAAACTGTGCAGCATCGAGCAAACAGGTTTTGCCAGATCAGTAATTTCTTTTGCTGTTACTTTTAAATCATAAGTATGTTCCAGCATGTGATGTGTATGAATAAAATCAAAACGCATCGAGCTCAAGGCAGAATCTCCAAGAACAAAAAATTTAATCCCCTGATTGTTTTTTGCAGCAGCGGCTATCGCCTCTGAACTGATATCGCAACCGTAAATCTCCCAACCCGGGAGCGCTTCTTGTATCACTGCGGTAAAAATTCCTCGACCACAGCCAAAATCAAGTGCCTTTCCGGTGGATGGCAACTGCAACTCTTTTACAAGATCAAATATTCTCCGCTTTTCAAAGGCAGACCAATGACCCATATACCCATGAGCATAGCGTGCATCATAAAAAGCTTTTGAATCCTGCCGGTCTGAAAATTCCATAGTGCCTGAGCAAGACGCTAAATAAAGGAAATTTCAGTTTAAATCAGGAATAATTCCAAAACAATTTACCACTGATTATTATGTCACTCAGCGATAAGCAACCGCACAGACTTTTTTAAACCTGTCTCTTGATCCCTCCGCATTGAAAAAATCCCCATAGACAATATACATCCCGGCATCTACCCGTTCATTCATATCACTCGTGCCATCCCAAACCAGGATGGATTGCGTTCCGAACAAATAATGATTAGCCAGAGTTCGTATCAATTTGCCTTCGGTATTATAGATCAGCACCTCGCCCGACAAAGACTCGTCCCTTTCTTCCAAATGAATAAACAACAAATCATCTACACCGTCATTGTCCGGAGAAAATACGTTTGGCTCCAGTTTCGTAGTCTGGTTCATGCCCGTTTCCGAAATAAAATTCGAATTCTTATAGCCCGGAGTAGCGTATGCGTTCAATGAAGATGTAGAATGCCAGTTTTCCTCCGCTTCGCTTGGCAAAAATGGACTCAGTCGCTCCAGCGATACTCCGGCTGTATTAGTTAGTAATGGATAATGCAGGTCCTCCGTGTAGATAAATTCATCAAGTCTGTTTCCATCAGGTCCCTGCAGCACCACTTCTCCTTCAGTTGAATTAAAATCCGGAAGGTCCGGAACATTAATAATAGTGTACTTGTTCTCCCCGGGATATGTTCTGTAAATTACATCAGGATCTTCACTCATCGCCAGATAATCCCCCGGAAAAAGTAAAAACGTTTCATCGGTAATTTGTTCATTCGACAATAAATTTTCAGGCGCTTCATAATCACCTTCCGCGATTCTCCAGTCTTTCATATCCAGAATTTTTCGGGAACAATTGTAGATCTCCACAAAATCACTTCCGTATTCCATGGGATGAAAAAGCAATTCGTTGATCACAACATCACCTTTCACAACAGGTTCCGGGAAGGCGAAGCGTACGACACGGTTGCTGTCTGCCAGATTCCCCGGGCAATCCCGGAAAATCCCGGAAACACTCAAACTATACACACTTTTTCCTGCAGTAAACGGGAGTTCCAGACGAATCTTCCGGGAGTCCTCAAGAGTTTCGACATTTAAGGGGTGGCCCAAAAACACATTATCAGAATTAAATGAATAATTATTCATTTCAAATAATGAAGATGCATCCGGAACCTTGTTACAGACAGCTATCACATGCAGACTGTCTTCCAGATAAGCTCTGAGTAGTACAATTGGTGTTTGATCGCGATAAGTGCCGGCAACGCTATTCCTGTTTCCCGGAGTGCCTCCGGAAGGATCGATTGATGCTTTCCAGTTGAAATCATCTTCACACAAAAAGCTTGTATCAATACGCTCAAGGCTCCAGCCACCGTCATCCTTAAAAGTAGAATGATAGGAATCATTGTTGAACAGAAAATTATCCAGCAGTTCTCCCTGTTCATTTTTCAATTCAATCTTATCTCCGACATCATTGTTGAGACCCGGAAAAGAATTAAGTCCAATCGTAGTTCCATACCCGGAAAAAAGCGGAACATTTTCTGAAGCGCAAAGAATAGTGTAGGTCTTAGGCATAAGAATACATTCGGGAAAAACAGCAGTGCTGCTACCGTCACTTAAGGTCCAGTCTTTCAGATGAACTGCTTCATTTCTTGCATTGTATATTTCGATGTATTCTTCATTGGGTAAAATTGAAGCGGACGAAGGCTCAAACATCACCTCGGTAAAAATCACATCATGCACTGAGACCTGAACCGGTGGGTAATAAATAAAAGTATCAATCTGATTTGAAGCGACAGGATTGCCGGCAAGATCCAGTACTCCGCTGGTGTGCAAGGTCAAAGGAATTGAAGGTGAAAAGGATTGACCAAATTGAAGATGAACCAGTGCCAAATCACCAGGATCTCGTTGTGCGGATACAGGAAGGATACTTTGACCACCAATGGTGTAATGAGAAACATCGCTGCTCGTGAGCGGATCAATGATTTCATTGAAGCGAATATCCAGAGAGACGCTGTCAAGCACAGAAACCGATACAATCTCCGGCGCCAGTGTATCGCCAATCAATGGACCGATAAAGAAATCATCGAAATAAAAATTCTGCCTGTTGCCGGAAGTGTATACACAGGCAATTCCAAAATACCCGGCCGGACTATACATCCCTTCCGCGCCGTTAGCTGCGAGTACATAATTCGTACCTCCTGTCGGGTCGAGCCAAAGGGTCCACAAACCGATATCATCGCGGGTAACCTTCACTCCCATTGAAAAAGAGGATGCGATCTGTCCGTCCGAAGCCCTGCAAACCGACACTGAAGTATTGCCGTCCTGCCTGAACAATTCAACGGCATCATTGGCAAGTGACTCCCCGAAACGGAGATAGTACCCATTGACATTCCCTTCAGGGTTAGAGGAATCCGAGACGAGATAAACCCGGCAATAGTTCGATGAACTGGGGGAAAAATTCTCCCGGATAAAGAACCTCCATTCCATAGCCCCGCCGGCTACCTGGGGCAACGGAACGGAAAGGTAAGATTCCCCTGCGGTGGCGGCGTTCAGTTGCAGCTGGCCGGAAACGCTGACTGCGAAGTCCCCTGCATCACCCGACCAGACAGGGTTTGTGGTGAAATCCCCGTCACTGAAATTGTCCTGCAACTGCGCGACCGCCAAATTGCTTATGCTGAAAAAAATTAGCCCGAACAGAAACTTCGGCATGTCTTTAACGTTAATTTGCGGACAAATCTATTTCCCTTAAAGTGTGGATACAACCGCAAAAAAGAGGGAACTTATATTAAGCGAAATATGAAAGTTGCTGTAGTCGGCGCCACCGGACTGGTGGGCGGTATGATGTTAAAAGTTTTAGAAGAAAGAAATTTCCCTGTTACCGAACTGATCCCTGTCGCTTCCGAGAAATCGGTGGGCAAACAAATCAGCTTCCGCGGGAAAAACTACAGTGTTGTAGGAATGGAGGAAGGTGTGCGATTGCGTCCACAAATCGCTTTGTTTTCAGCAGGCGGAAATACATCCCTCGAATGGGCTCCAAAATTTGCCGCTGCCGGAAGTGTGGTGATTGATAACTCCTCCGCATGGCGAATGCATCCCGACAAAGCATTGATTGTTCCTGAAATCAACGCGGATATTTTATCCGTCAATGATAAGATCATCGCCAATCCGAATTGCTCCACGATACAAATGGTGATGGCATTAAGTCCGTTGCACAAAGCATATAAAATCAAACGCATTGTAGTCAGCACTTATCAGAGTGTTTCGGGTACCGGAAAAAAAGCTGTGGACCAGCTGATGAATGAGCGAAAAGGTATTTCCGGTGAGATGGCCTATAAGTATAACATCGATCTGAATGTTTTACCTCAAATTGATGTGTTCATAGAGAATGGTTATACCAAGGAAGAAATGAAGATGGTGAATGAAACGCGGAAAATTCTTCGCGACGATTCAATCCGTGTTACTTCCACAACGGTTCGTGTTCCTGTAAAAGGCGGACACAGCGAATCCGTGAATGTAGAATTTGAAAAAGACTATTCTCTCGACGATGTCCGGAATTTATTGTCAAATACTCCGGGTGTCACTGTAGTTGACGATCCTGCCAACGCGAAATATCCTATGCCAATCGATGCCGAAGGAAAAGATGATGTGTTTGTAGGCAGAATTCGTCGGGATGAATCACAGGACAACACACTCAATCTCTGGATTGTTTCCGACAACCTCCGCAAAGGGGCCGCGACCAATGCTGTTCAGATTGCAGAATACCTTGTGAGTAAAAAATCGTTTCATAGATTATTCTACTCACAAGGTATTCCACTGCTCTGTCAATTATTTTTGTACAAGAAGATCCGGAATTTTTTTAGCATCCTCGGGAACTTCTCCTTTGAGTGTTTTCAGGAAAGCTGAGATTGAACTTACCTGATCGGCGGTCAGGTCCTTGTTCAGTTGCACTTTTGCCATGATCTGAATTGCTTTATCGAGTTCCGCAACGCTACCATCATGGAAATAAGGATATGTTTCCGTAATATTCCTTAAGCCGGGAACTTTGAACATATCTTTATCGCTTTCTTGTTTTGTTACATTTTTCCTTCCTTCATCTTTTGTATTACTTCCGGTGAGTGAATGATAATCCGCTACAAGGCCAAATTTTTGAAACATCGTTCCTCCAAGAACAGCACCGTTATGACAGGTTGTACAACCTGCATCCATAAAAGATTGCAGACCATTTTTTTCTTCTGCTGTTAAAGAGGCAAGGTCTCCACCAAGATATTTATCAAACTTGGATGGTGTAATTAATGTACGTTCAAAAGCAGCAATCGATTTCTGCAGATTTTCGAATGTCACCGGATTTTTATCTTCAGGAAAGGCTTTGCTGAATTCTTCCTTGTAAACCGGAAGTGAAGCCAGTCGATTTACCAGAAAATCTTTGTGCGGAATAGCCATTTCAACCGGGTTCATGATTGGCATACCGGCTTGCTCTTCCACATCCTTCGCACGACCATCCCAGAATTGGGAAGTATGCAATGCCGCGTTCAGCACTGTTGGAGAGTTTCGTTCTCCATTTTTTCCTGCATCACCGGTCGATGTCGCCTTATTATCGACTCCATACGTTGCCAGGTTGTGACATGAATTGCAACTGTTTTTACCCGCTTTGGAAAGATGAGTATCGTAATACAACAATTTACCAAGGTTCACTTTTTCAGGGGTGATTGGATTTTCAGCATTCTCCGCAACAAGTGGCAAGGGTTGAAAAAAATTGCGGGCAGCATTCAGAAGATTTTGATCCTTTTGTTGATCAGCATTTGCAGTACTTGCGGTTTCTTGTTGCTTTGGAGCCGGTCCCTGGCAGGCAATAAAAGTGATTGCGATAAAAAGGGAGATGAGTAGCGTCTTCATAACACGTTATTTTTTGCAAAATTACGTGCAGACTCCGTTTTTATAAATGATTAGAATCAGAGAATCTTACTGCATAAAAACAGAAATTCTTCAGAATCTATTTAGAAAAATGACTGGATTTTTGAAAACAAATTCCCGGGAAATTCTTTGGAAAAATATTAATGATGAAAAATTACTGCTTCATCACTTTTTGCAGGACAACTTTATTGTCTTTGCTGACAAAACACAAATAGTAAGTTCCGGGTAGTAAATTATCGAGGTGATTCAATTTAAATTTATTTTCACCAGTTTCCATTTTTTCCATACGCACAACTTGTCCGGCTGAATTCACGAGACATACTTTTCCGGTTGGCGGTTTTTCCGAAAAGACAAAAGAAAGTTCCTCTTCAAACGGATTTGGGTAAATGCTTTTTATCCTTAAGCTTTCGGGAGTATCGCCCTGCATTCTGACAATTACCGGTTCGAAAAATTCAGTCTTACCATCATAATCCGTTTGGCTGAGTCTGTAATAGCTGATTCCGGTAGATGGATGTTCATCCATACATTCATAATACAATTCGGATGTGCTGTTTCCGGCTCCATTCACCAAACACAAGCGTGTATAAAGAATACCATCCTGACTTTTTTCAACAATGAAGTAGTTATTGTTCACTTCGCTTGCGGTGAGCCATTCAATATGCACCATTCCGTTTTCGGGCCTTGCTTCAAATGATTTCAATTCGATGGGAAGGGTGGTACTAGTGGAATACGGATTCGCGGGATTATTGACAATACTTCCTGCACCTCCGCTGGTAGCACCGTTTGCAGTAAAATTCACCATTGGCGGGGCATTGGTAACTCCAAAAGTACCTCCTGCAACACTTGTTGCTAAGCCAAGAACCGGATTGGAAACTGAAATATAACCACCGCCGCCACCGCCGCCATTTCCTTCCACTTCAGCTCCATTATTCAAAAATTGTGATCCTCCAACTCCTCCCCGTGCGGTGAGAGTAATTCCACTAACTGTACCTGTATATGAAAATATAAATATCGCTCCGCCGCCACCGCCGCCACCACCCGCGTCACCGGGTGTTCCGGAAGATGTTGGTACATCTTCACCATTGGCTACAATGGATCCGGCACCGCTGACATTTTTTCCACTCAGGAGATAAACGATTCCGCCACCATCTCCACCGCCTGTAGCTACATTATTATTGGCATCACCGGCACCTCCACCTCCACCCATAAAAATTTTGGATGATGTAAATGTATTCGGCCGTCCACCATAACCACCTACATTGTAACGATTATCACCTGTCCACCCCGCATTACCGGGAGCTGTAGTGATTGGATTCAAACTTGCATTGGACCATGTATAACCACCCCGGCCACCACCACTTGATGTATTCAGGGCGAAACCTGCTGCTTCAAGATTCCATGCAGTAGTCCAGTTACCATTCAAGTTGAATGGATTTCCTTTGCCATTCCAGGATGCTACATTGCCTCCATTGGCTCCACCGCCGCCGCCGGCATTGTGCGAATTACCGCCGCCGCCACCGTTCGCAGGTGCACCACGACCATATCTTCCATTGGGTAATGAAGAAGGGATCCCGGCAATGCTTTCTCCTTTTTCACCACCATCCGTATCGGCAGTGGATCTCCAGATCGTGTGATTTCCGGGTGTTGCGGTATTCCATTCCACTGCTCCACCTTGAAAACCCTTAGCAGTTGCATCAATAGTTCCATTGATAACAGAGGTTCCATTGTTCTCGATGGCAACAATACCTCCGGTACTACCATTCCAGGCTGAGCAAGTAATGCTGGCGCCTTCGTTTACTGTGAGTGATGAATATCTTGGAACACGGATCACCTGAACTTTACCACTGGTAGAATAAGAACGGGCAAGTCCATTGGCTAATCGTATGGATGTCGCGCTGAGGATAGACTGTACTTCAATAAATTCAAAATTTCCGCAATTGTTATAGCTAGTTACGGCACCATAAGTGGAGGCATCCGTATTGTTGATGGATGCTCCCTGCATCTGAATGATCATCAGTAATTCCCCAGCTGCAAGGTTACCGGAAAAGCGACCATTCGCGTTCAAACTTGAACTGCTTACGTTAATACTGGTCGAACCGGAACTCGCATTGGATGTTAATGAAGTGTATTCATTTACTATAACACCGGTGGATGAAACAGTCTTTGCACCATGCATTCCCAGCGCGGCCATTGCTCTTTTATGATTTCCGAAATTTGCTATCAGGAAAAAAATACCAAAGGCAATTAATAATCCAATGGAGCTGAACAGAATAATTCTGTTGCTCATGGACATCCTTTGTCGGTTTCGTAATTCAGGCCTTGGCATAAAAAATTTTAATTGGGGCTTGCTTCAAAACGACGTTAAATGACCTTAGTTACCAAAGTGTAAGGTTCTGTAAGGTTTTCGTACAGATTGTCTGAAAATTCAAGTGTTAACAGTCTGATCCTGATCTGTCTCTCTGTTTGAGCTGAAAAAAGATACTTACAAAATGCGGTTCGCTATTGACCCGAATACAAAATCACTACACGGATTTCTCCGATAGAATAAAAAAATGGAAGCTAAAATCAGGAAAAGCGGAAATTAATACGCCCGAGCGTTGATTCCTTCGATGTAATTGATGAAGGCCCTGCTAACAACTTTGTTACCGCCCGGAGTAGGATAATTCCCACTGAAATACCAGTCACCGCGATGATTCGGACATGCGCTGTGAAGATCTTCTATCTTCTGAAAAATAATCTGTACTTCCGCTTTGCAATCGTCCGGACGAACCAACTGAGCAATCTTCGCGCTGATTTGTTCCGCGGTGAAAGGCTGATAAATCATGCGAACGAAATTTTTCATTTCATTCACACCCAGCTCAAGCTGTTCTTTGCATCGTTGATAAACTTCATCTACAATATGCTCCATATTGTGTTCATCAAGCAATTCAATTGCCGCTCGAAAAGCAACAAGATCACCGATTCTTGCCATATCAATACCATAGCAATCGGGATATCGGATTTGAGGAGCGGAAGAAACGATGACAATTTTTTTCGGACCTAAACGGTCGAGCATGCGGAGGATAGAATTCTTCAACGTTGTTCCACGAACGATTGAATCATCGATCACCACAAGATTATCGATGCCTTTGCGGATGGTTCCGTATGTGATGTCATACACGTGAGTGACCATGTCACTGCGATCCGTATCGTTGGTAATGAAGGTGCGCAGTTTTGCATCTTTAATCGCGATCTTTTCCGCTCTTGGACGAATAGAAAGTATTTCGTTTAACTTTTCATCTGTCAGATCATCACCCAGGGCTTTAATCTTTCTCTTCTTTACATCGCGGAGATAATCTTCCATCCCGGAAAGCATACCATAAAAAGCGACTTCAGCGGTATTTGGAATAAATGACAAAACTGTATTGCGTAAATCGTGATCTACTGCCTGTAAAGTAGACTGACACAACAATCGTCCGAGTTCTTTTCTTTCTTTATAAATATCAACGTCGCTACCTCTTGAAAAATAAATGCGTTCGAAGGAACAACTCAGTTTCTGTGTTGGTTCTTTGATTTGCTCTTCAGTGATTTTTCCATTCTTGCGAATGATGAGTGCATGACCGGGTTTTATTTCCTGAATTTTTTCTGCAGGAACATTCAACGCGGTTTGTATTGCGGGTCTTTCAGAAGTAACGACAACGATTTCTTCATCCCGGTAATAAAAGGCCGGACGAATTCCTGCCGGATCACGAAGTACAAAAGCATCGCCATGTCCGAACAAACCTGCAATAGTATATCCTCCGTCCCAGTTCTGTGATGAATTGCGCAGAATTTTCGCGATATCCAGATGTCCGGCTATCAGAGGAGAAATTTCCTGTTTGCTATTGCCCAGTTCTTTGAATTTATAATAGAGTTCATCATTTTCTACATCGAGGAAATGACCAATATTCTCCATCACTGTAACAGTATCGGCTTTCTCTTTGGGATGTTGTCCGAGTTTGACAAGGTCTTCAAACAGCTCGTCAACATTGGTCATATTAAAATTTCCTGCGACAACGAGATTTCGTGTCATCCAGTTGTTTTGTCTCAGGAAAGGATGACAAGCTTCAATACTATTTCCACCGTAAGTACCATATCTTAAATGACCCAGCCACAATTCACCGGTGAAGGCTACATTTTTCTTCAACCACTCCGGATTATTAATTTTATCAGGATGTGATTTTCCGATCTGTTCAAATTTTGAATGGATCCTCGCGTAAATATCCGCGATCGCTTGTTTGTGATTGGAACGGTAACGGCTGATGTACCGTGTTCCCGGGTCCACGTCAAATTTAATATTCGCGATTCCGGCTCCGTCTTGTCCCCTGTTGTGTTGTTTCTCCATCAACAGGTATAGTTTGTTCAATGCGTAAAAAGATGTCCCGTATTTCTCCTGGTAGTAAGAAAGGGGTTTTAGCAAGCGTATCAGCGCGACGCCGCATTCGTGATGGATGGAGTCCGACATGGATTACAAAGATAGGGCTTTTGAAGGGCTGAAAAAAACCTAAATTGATTCCTTTCGATGGTATAATCGCCGCAAAAAAGTTGGAAAAAAGGATAGAATCACGCTTTTATTATTCAGACCTGACGGACAACCACCCGATCCGGCCTGAATTCAACAATAAAATTATGCATTCCGTTGGTGTATTCATAATGCAGCTGCAAACTACAATGGCCACCAATTTTTTTCACGATTGCCAGACCGAGACCAACTGAATCTGGTGAATCGCCTTTTTTAAAACGTTCAAAAATCTGATCTCCGGGAATTGTCAAAGGAGGGCCTGAATTGGACACCACCAATCTCTGGGTCGTGAGCATTATGTTAAGTTCGCCTCCCCTGGTGCTGTATTTTATTGCATTGGATAATAGATTTGTCAATAAAATATCCGCAAGATGTTGATTCATGCGAATACTGATATCATCATCGATATGTGTTTGAACTTTCAGTTCCTTATTTTCAATAAATACATCAAGGCTTTCGAGTTGTTGTCTTAGCAATACTCCTAATGGAACCAAATCTTCCGTGGCATATTGCTCATTCTCGATACGTGTGAGCAGGATAAGGCTCTTGTTCATTTTCGAAAGTCTGTTCACTGAATCAAGTGTACTTCGGATATGTCCGATCTGATCTTCTTTTAAATTTTCTGATTGGAGTAAGAGTTCCAGTTTCGAACGGATAATCGCGAGTGGTGTCTGAGTTTCATGACTCATGTTCTCTGTAAACTCACGGAGGTTTTTATAATCTCGTGTGACTTTATCGGTGAGTTTGGTGAGTTCCGCGTTCAGGGTATTGAACTCCTCCACATTGGAACGCTGAAACAATACCTTACCTCCTTTTTGAAGATCAAATTTCTTGAGCACATTGATCGCGCGATAGAAGGGACGCCATACTTTACTCGAAAACCATCGGTTCAGAAAATAAAAACAGGCGATGATATCCAGTGAAACAAGAATGATGGTGGTGACCAAACCTCTCCCCAGGTCTCTGTTTTCTGTGAGCCTTCTCCAGAGGGTGATGCGGTAACTTTGATTTGAAATAAGTTGTTCGTAGGATAAAATCCGATAAGGAACTTTGATAATTTTTCCTTCTTCGCTGAGAAGAACAGTAGTATCCCGGAGAATAACTTTAAACGTAGTAAACTTTGGAATCGGGTCAATCTGAATACGATCTCCCAGAACAAAATGTGTATTCTGAATCGCCGGTTGTAACGCAATCTGCTTTTCAATTTGCATTTTTTCATAGCGCATGTGGTCTGAGATTTCCTTGTCCATCAGGTATATGACCCGATAGGTAAGAAATGAGACACTGATCAGCAATAGAAATAATGCAATGACAATGTAGTAGCGATTGGTTAGATTCAGCAGCTTCATTATTCACCGGAAAACTTGTACCCTACTCCATACACTGATTTAAGGTAGTCCTTTCCTCCGTTATCAGTAATTTTTTTACGGAGGTTTTTGATATGGCTGTAAATAAAATCAAAAGAATCGGCCATATCCGCGTGGTCGCCCCAGAGGTGTTCAGCGATGGATTCTTTGGTAAGCACTTTATTCGAATTACTCAGCAAATACATAAGCAATTCGTGCTCTTTCTTGGTGAGGCTGATCATTTTATCATTTACATACATCACCATTTCATCGGGCAGAACCTTTAATTCATGGTAAATGATCTCCCTTTTTCCTTCAAATGTTCTTCTGCGCACTACCGATTTGATCCTGGCAGTCAGTTCCGGCATATAAAACGGCTTCGTGATATAATCATCCGCCCCAATATTCAATCCGGTAAGACGGTCATCGAGAGAATTTCGGGCAGAAACGATCACAATTCCTGTTTTATGCTCCTTTTTCTGCATTTCTTCGATTAACTTCAGGCCATTACCATCAGGCAAACCGATATCGAGGACAATACAATCGTAATCATACAAATCAATCTTTTCCAGAGCAGAGGATAAATCTGTCGCCTGCTCGCAAACCATCCCTGATTCCTTTAAAAACGCAACCATGGATTGCAGTAATTCCTTTTCATCTTCTACCAGTAGTACTTTCATCGATTTTCTTCATTTAAGGGTAAATATGTATTTAACCATTGCCTGTTCAAATTACTGACTTCTGTCATCTCGTCCCCTTTGTATTTTGCCGTACTTTGGAATCTCGTTTTGACAAATATCTGTTTGGAAATTTATCCGGATAGTAAAATGTAAAAATAGGAATTCTGCTAACGTCTGGTAATATAATTTATTTAATCACTTAGTATTCAGAATTCCTCCAAAATCAAAGCTTAGTTTTGTGTCCTTAATTGAAGGGCACGCTTCATATTAATCTATTTATCCTCTAACCCATAAACCTATGATCCGTAAACTTCTACTTGGTGTTCTTCCAATTGCAATGATCGCTCTTTTCACGAGCGAAAAAATGAGTGATAATGGCAAAGCGGGCTATACCGGCTCGCCAGGTGAACAAACCTGCACAAATTGCCACAGTGATTTCGCTTTGAATAGTGGTGGTGGTTCAATCGCCATTGGTAGTCCTTCTATGACAAATTGGGAATACCTCCCGAATACGACCTACAATATGAGTGTTACTGTTTCCCGAAGCGCAAACAGCCTGTTTGGTGTTGCTATTGAGGCTCTTGACGCAACAAATGACAATGCCGGAACGCTTAACATTACAGATGCGGCATCAACACAGATTAAAACCCGTACCGTTTCAGGTGTGGTTCGTCGCAATGTAGTTCACCAATTGAATGGTGGAGCTACTGCTGCAGCAAAAGAATTTAATTTCAGCTGGACATCACCTGCAACCAATATCGGTCCGGTTACCTTCTATTTTGCCGGTGCTGCCGCAGATGCTGACGGAGCTGAAAGCGGTGATTATGTTTATAGCGGAAGTCAGGTTGCAAATCCGAATACTACTGCTACTAATGATCTGAATGTAGATGCTGTTCAGTCGGTTTATCCGAACCCTGCATCCTCTTTCATCACTGTTACTTACAAGGCGAATTTGTCCGGACTCGTAACAATGAATCTGTTCAGTTTGAAAGGTGACCTTGTTCAAAAGCACATTTCATCTACTGAATTGCCGGGCACACATACTGAAGTGATTCGTAACCTGAGTGCATTGCCAACCGGAGTTTATTTCCTGCAAACGATTGTGGATGGATCTGCGAAAATCCAAAAAGTAATTATTCAATAATTCCATTTTAATTTACCTGTGTGAAAAGAAAAATCCTGTCGATGCGTTAGAATTCGACAGGATTTTTTTTTCGTGCTTCAGAAAAATGAAAAAACTACTATTTTCTATTGCAGGTTTCAGCCTTCTCTTGCTGAACTCCTGCAGGCACGATCCGGAAATCCCCGTCACACCTGCCGCTTCCTTTCAGACAGATGTGCAGCCCATTCTTGCCGGCAGTTGCAATTTCTCTGATTGCCATGGCGGACACGAAAAGAGCCTGGTTACTTATGATGATGTGATGCACAATGGCGACATCCAGGCATTTAGTGCCCATTCAAGCAAATTGTATGAGTTAATTACAAAAAAATCAGGTGAAGATAAAATGCCTCCCGGTTCCGCTTCACAACTCACAGACAGACAAATTCTAACCATCTATCTTTGGATTGAGCAAGGTGCACTGAACAATTGAAAGCCCCATTCTCCATATAAAAAATGAAAAAACTATTCTTCCTTGCCGTGCTTGCTGCTGGATTTCTCCAGGCATGTTACTACGACAATTTTGATGAGATTCACCCGGTTCCACTCACCACTGAGTGTACCATCGCGGATACTGTTTCTTTCGCCAACGACATTCTCCCTATTTTTACAGGAGGTAGTTGTGGTACAAATGACGCCGGTTGTCACCAGGATGCAAGCTCTAGCGGACTTGGCCTTGCAAATTACGCGGATGTAATGGCTACTGTTGATGATGCTACAGAAGCGAACTTCCTTGCGCGTATCAAACACGAATCCACTGTCTCTCAAAGTAAATGGATGCCTAAACCTTCAGGTAAACTGAGTGATTGTGATATTTCAAAAATTGAAAAATGGTTTACTCAAGGCCGCTTAAATAACTAGATTCCCCTTCTATGAAATTAAGATCTCTTCTTCTCTTCCTTCTCTTTATCAATTCAACATTCCTGCTCAATGCGCAGGACCTGTTGAGTACTTTGGGAAATGAAAATGAAAAATCTCATGACCTTACGATTGCTACATTCAAAACAACACGTCTGGTTAATTTTCATACTCTCGAAACTGTCGGACCAAAAACTCTCGACTTCCGCATTTCACACAGGTTTGGTGCCATCAACAGCAAAGGTTATAATGCCTGGGGTATCGATGGTCCTGTGAATATTCGTTTGAGTCTTGAATATAGTCCAGACGGACGATTCATGTTCGGTATCGGTCGCAGTTCGTACCAGAAAATGGTCGATGGTTTTCTGAAATGGAAATTGCTTCGTCAGCGTGATGACAACAGCATGCCATTAACCGTAACTCTTTTTGCAGGAATGTACCGCAACGCTCTAAAAAACCAGGTGATCAATGGTTATGATTTATTCGAACACGAAACCAGCAGATTGTCGTATAACTTCCAGATTTTAATGGGAAGAAAATTCTCTCCAAGTTTTTCTTTCCAAATCGCTCCCTGGTTTGTACACTACAACATGGTGACCGCCATCTCTGATAAAAATGACATGTATGGTATCTCCGGAATGTTCCGTTTGAAATTCAGCAAACGTTCCGCGATCACGGCAGAATATGCCTACCGCATGAATAAATATTCCAATACAAAAAATTACGATAGCATGGGTATCGGCTATGAAATTGAAACCGGCGGACACGTATTCCAGGTGCACCTGACCAATTCATTTGGTTTGGTTGAAAATCAGTTTCTTCCCTTTACCGATTCACAATGGAACGATGCCGGGATTCGTTTAGGATTTAATGTGTCCCGTGTATTTACTTTGTAAAGGGCACCTCTAATAACCTATTTTGGGTGATGTGCGATGAGGTTTTTTTGCAATATGAGGCGTGAGGAAGGAAGATACTGAAACTAAGTATCTGACTGACGAACAACGAAGTATTGCAAAAAAAGATCAAGCATCGAATGTGCCTGATTGAAATAATGAATTGAATTAACAGCACCCGAAAGAGGTTGTTAGAGGTGCCCTAAAGAAATGCTGGCCACAGCGAAGGGCGAACGCAGGTAAAACTGCTAAGGGGGCGTTCAACGTGGTGGTCCAGCTGCTTTAAACCCCGTCTGATCTTTCAGGCGGGGTTTCTTTTTGAAACAAGATTTTCATTTCAAGAAACTGAAGCTGAATTAAAGTTCATTGAACGCGACTCGCGCCAAGGATACGCAGACTTTGTTTGTGTTGAACAAACGCGGTCCATGTGAAATTCGCATCAGCTTTGAATTCCTTTAAAGGGATAGCTGCCTGTCCTTGTGCAGAAGGATTGTTTACAGAATAAAGTAGTCTCACAACATTATCATGCACAAGTAATTTACCGGTATGCTGTCCACCTGTAACTTTACTGCTCACTTTATTATCTGTGAGTACAAAACGAAGGACATAATTTTTATCCTGCTTTGAACAGGTGTAAGAAACAAAAGCTGTATCCCGGCGAATGGAATCAACCTGAAAAGTCAGATTTAAAAGAGGTGTCTGGTTGCGTGCTTTTTCAATCGCGGCTTTGGCGAGCGAAAGATTATTCGCGTTCAATTCAGCCTGACCATTAATGACGATCTGTGGGGTATACATCTCCTTTCCGGGAAGTACTCTCGAATAATTTTCCTGGCGAAATGTAAATTGATTTTTACTGAAGGGATCCTTCCATCCTCCTTTGTTCCAGTAATCAACGTGATACTCCAGACAATAAATGGCTTTCCCTGACTGCTTTGCTTCGGCTGAAAGCTGACTTAAAATTTTATCGCCGGCAGGACAACTTTCGCAACCTTCAGAGGTGAAAAGTTCCACGACAGCAAAACCATTATCCTGTGCATCTGCAATTGTATTGCTGATTAAAAGAGTAAGGAATAAAAGAAATTCAAGTCGGAATCGCACGGTGCAGGTTTTTTTTACAGCGATGGAGATGGAGAAAAAATTAGCCCTCCTTCAGAGAAACATCTCCTTATTCATTTTCAACCATTCCAGAGCAGTACCGGAAAGTAATCGTTCTTTCACAGAGTCATCATAAGGCATGGAAGCAATGAGTTTTCCCGGTTCCAGTTCTCCCAAAGGAAATGGATAATCCGTTCCAAGCGCGATACGATCAGCACCCATAAGGTTCACGAGATAATCCAGCATCATCGGATCATGAACGAGTGAATCAAGATAAAATTGTTTGAGGTATTTTCTTGGATTCTCTTTGTTGTCGACAGCCACAAGATCAGGACGAACATTGAAACCATGTTCAATTCTTCCTATCGTTGCCGGAAAAGATCCTCCGCCATGTGCAAATGCGACACGCAAACCGGGAAGTTTTTCAAAAACACCACCAAAAATCATGGAACAAATCGCAAGAGATGTTTCAGCCGGCATACCTACAAGCCATGGGAGCCAGTACTTCGGCATTTTTTCTTTTCCCATCATTTCCCAGGGATGCACAAAAATCGCCGCGCCTAATTCCTGAGCGGCTTCAAATACCGGAAAGAGTTCCGGAGCATTCAGGTTCCATTCGTTCACGTGCGAACCTATTTGAACTCCACGCAGACCTATTTTCATACAACGCTCCAGCTCTTTAATCGCAAGTGAAGGAGATTGTAATGGAATTGTCCCTAACCCAATGAAGCGTTTCGGATAACGTTGCACGATATCCGCGAGGTGGTCATTAAGAAACATCGACAAATCCAAAGCGTCTTCCGCTTTTGCCCAATAACTGAACATCACTGGAATTGTTGATAGTACCTGTACATCGATGTGATGATGATCACATTCTTTCATTCGCACTCCTGCATCCCAGCAATTGTCCTGAATTTCGCGGAAAAATTTTCCGTCGATCATCATTTTCGCGCAGCAGGGTTTGTGATGGTCAAGGGAAATAAATCCGCCATACCCGTATTTGCCCTTCAGGTCAGGCAGATGTTCCGGTATAATGTGGGTATGTATGTCAATTTTTAGCATTGTTTCTTTTTTGCTTCTCCATTTTTTCCCGTTGTACTTTTTTGCCTAAGGCAATATATTTCTCTCCGTTGGCTTCATCACCCATGTAACGATACGTCATACCCACCAGGTTGTAAGGATCAGGATAACCGGGATCGATTTCTATCGCTTTCAAAAAATAAGTGACCGCAGTTTCAAAAAGTCGCCTGGCTTCTTCGAGATGCTGCGCCTGATTCGCCGGATCCTTTTGTGCTTGTTCGCGCTGGCCTTCCGCATAGACACCATATACACTTGCTATGTTGTTAATCGCGTGAGCGTAGAACGGATTGTATTGCGCGGCGAGTTTAAAATGTTCCATCGCTTCAGGATATTTTCGTTGGTTGAAAAGCAAATTTCCATAATTGTTATGCGTTACAGGATGAGTCGGATTGTGTTCCAGAGCTTTCAGATAATCCGCTTCAGCTTTGCTATAATCCTTCTCCGTATAACGAATATATCCCCTGCGCTGGTAGGCATCAGCATAACCGGGATAAATTTCAACCGCGCGACTCAGCAATTGAACCGCTTCGTCCATTACTTTTTTCTTTTGCAAACTATCCAA
This sequence comes from Bacteroidota bacterium, assembly GCA_016720935.1. Lineage (NCBI taxonomy): Bacteria > Pseudomonadati > Bacteroidota > Bacteroidota bacterium. The sequence goes on along the minus strand of JADKJP010000002.1, from coordinate 278,812 downwards.
CCCAAGCAATTCTTCCTCCGCGGTAATATGGTTCGCTCTGTAAAACAACATGTGCGTACTGTTGGGAACGGTCTGCAAGTCGGTATCAAAAAGAGTTGTATCGCTTTTCCAGTCTTTGTTTCTTGCTATGGTTTTAATGCTGAATAAAAGACAAATAAATGCGGCAACATAAACCGGTCTCCCTGCTGAATTCATAAAAGAAGAAATAGAATTCGCTTTAACATGCTCCGCGCTCAGGTTGAAACCGCGTTGCAACAAAACGGCAACAACAAAACAGAATCCCAGTGAAGGTAGGAACAACAAACGTTCCCCGTAATTTGTACCGATTAGAATCAATACGTTACTGACAATAGAAATGGTCACCAGAAAATAAAGTATTCCGAATGAAACCGGGTCTTTTTTTCTGAAACGAATAATTGCATAAACACCCATCCCTACCAGCAAAGCCAGTGATGTAATTACCTTCCAGTCAAACAAGGACAATTCCGGGAAAGTATTGAAAGAACCATCCGAACAAAGTGTAATGGGCAACACAAATAATTTCAGATAATAACCAAGAATTGAAATCGCATTAGCGCGCTGAACAAGTACATTCTTAATGGCGACCAATGAATTGTCCACAACAGGAATGGGTAAGTCAACATTTCCAAGAATTTTTCTGCGAATCAATAAAAATACCGCTGTCGATAGGAAGAGCATAGCGGAACTTTTAATGTAAGTTGACGATTTTGCATCCGTGAAGAAATACAAGGCAAGTGGAATTACAGCCAGCCAGGTAATTGCAGATTCCTTTGAAAGCAATGCCAGAAAAAATGTAATCGCCGAACCGATCAGGTACTTCACATTATTTGTCATCGAATAGCGTACCGTCCAGAGTAAGGTTGCCAGCAATAACAATAAAGACATGATCTCGTCCCGACTCTTGATGTTCGCGACCACCTCCGTATGCAAAGGATGAGTCGCAAATAATAATGCCGTGATAAATGGAACGAGCAGATTGCCCTTTAGCAATACGGTCAATACATGAAACAACAACAAACAAGTCAGCGCGAACCATATCACATTCATCCAATGGCCAAGAGCTGGATTTCCCGGACTAAACTGCCATTCCACCGCGAACATCGCTTTCGACAAGGGACGATACAGCTGGTAATCGTTGATATTCATCCCGGCACGGTAACTCGATTGAAAGATTTCCGGAATTCCGCTGATTCCTTTTTTCACCATGGTATTCTCCGGCATCAGTCCCCAGTCATCAAGTACATACCAGTTACTGAACGTATTTGAATAAATCGCGAATGCAAGAATGGCAACAAAAAGACCTAAGATCCTTTTTACATTGGATTTTTGTTCTTTCGCCGGCTGACGTTTCGCTGCTGGAGTGACTCCTCCCTGTTGTTGTAAGGCAATCTTTTCTTTCCGGGTTAATTTTTTCTGCATACGTCTATTCTGTGTTCTCCCCTATTGACTCAGGAAGAATAAAGGTTGAGCGATTATTTTTCTCTTGGATAAAAAATGAATGAAGAAATTTCTCTTAAACGATCAAACAAGCTTTGCCGGTGGTTCCATCACCGCTCCGCATTTTTTACAGGTACGGAGGCTTTCATTCTCGTAAAATTTATTCATCACCACAGGCAATTGCGCGACGATATCAGTCAGATCAAGATATTCTTCGTAAATTTTGTTGTTACATTTTTCGCAGTACCATTGAAATCCATCCTTCATACCATCGCGACGTTGAACTTCCATCACCAGTCCGATTGTATTTGGACCACGTTGCGGGCTGTGTGGCGTTTTTGCCGGAAGCAGGAAAATTTCTCCTTCCTTAATTGGGATCTCAACCGGTTTTCCGTCTTCAATAATTTTTACGGAAATATCTCCTTCTAACTGGTAAAAAAATTCTTCGGTTTCATTGTAATGATAATCTTTCCGGGAGTTTGGTCCGCCAACGACCATCACGATAAAATCCTGATTAGGCTTGTATACCACCTGGTTTCCTACAGGAGGTTTGAGAAGATGGCGATTTTCATCAATCCACTTTTTGAAACTGAAAGGTCTGGTTACTGACATGGGGTTTGAGATTTAAGATGAAATTGAAAATGTGCTTTGAGGAAAATGAACGAAGTATTTTGATTCAACCAATTCACTATGAATTTTTTTTCGGTCCGAAAACTTCGTTGAATTTCTGACGAAGTTCTCCTGCGAAAGCTTCCGCTTTTTCTCCTACATGTTTCGCTGCTTCCTCGGCTTTATCACGAAGGCCGTCAAATTTTTCCCTTGCGGCATCACCAAAATCACCACCCTCCGCAATTTTGTCCAGTTCATGGTGGAGAATAGTCGGGAATTTAGATTTCAAATGATCCATCACTGCCTGAACTGCCAGTTTCGCCTGTTCATCACTGAGTCCGGCCTTTGCTTTTACCAGATTTACAAGGTGTTCCATAACATTTCTTTTTTCGGGATGGGAAGTGTAGATTTGAGGACGGGAGGAAAGGCTATTCAGAGAATTCCCTTGATCCGGCAATTTTCCCTTTCATTCCTGTCCTTCAAATGTAAAGAAATCCGGCAAAAAATGAACCTCAATTTAAAGGGTAAAAAAGCATTGGTTTGTGGTAGTACTCAGGGTATTGGGAAAGCCTCTGCCCTGGAATTGGCCAGCCTTGGAGCTTCGGTCATCCTCGTAGCCAGGAACGAAGAGGAGTTGAAAAAAGTCAAATCCGAACTTCCCGGACCCGGAAACCATGATTATATCGTTGCTGATTTTTCAAAACCGGAAGAATTAAAGCAAAAAGTAAATTCCTATATCCTAAGTCATGGTACCATTGACATCCTGGTAAACAATACCGGCGGACCAGCCTCTGGCCCGATCACCGAAGCCAAAACTGAGGATTTCGTCCAGACATTTTCGAATCACCTGATCTGTAATCACATCCTGGCTCAGGCAGTTTTGGAAGGAATGAAAAAGAATGGTTATGGCAGAATCATCAACATAATATCGACTTCTGTAAAACAACCTTTAAAAAATCTCGGGGTGTCGAATACAATACGTGCGGCTGTGGCTAATTGGTCAAAAACTCTGGCCGGAGAAGTCGCTAAATACGGCATCACGGTAAACAATGTCCTTCCCGGCGCGACATTAACCATCCGTCTGAAAAGTATCATTGATGCAAAAGCGACAAAGACCGGAATGAATGTGGAAACCGTTCAGCAGGAAATGTTGCAGGAAATTCCAATGAACCGTTTTGCTGAAGCTTCTGAAATTGCCAATGCTGTTGGCTTTCTGGCTTCACCGGCTGCATCCTACATCACCGGAATCAATGTTCCGGTAGATGGTGGAAGAACACTTTGTTTGTAATTCGCTTTCAAAAAAAAGCATCCACCCTTCCCCTAATATCTATTCGTAAATTAAATCGTGACTGAAAAAAAATCCATACGAGCAAAACAAGGACCGATTACATTGATTGTACTGGCCATCTTGTTGGTATTGTATTTCATTTTTGGAAGAAACAATGCGAATACACGAATTGACAAAAGGGAAAAAGCCTTTCGTCACAATGAAATTAAACTGACAACACACGCGCGTTGCCGCATGGATTGTCGCAACATCGCCGAAACAGAAGTGAAAGACATTCTGGAAAATGGTTCGATCAATTACAGAAAAAGTGATCTGAAAGATAAACCTTGTCCGACTTATGCATTGGAGGGAATTACCAAAGACAATCAAAGAGTCCGTGTGGTTGTTGGAGATTGTAATAATGAAGCGGTAATCATTACCGTGATCGATCTGGATCACGAGTTCGAATGCCATTGTGAATAATTGAACAAAAAAGTATCCGCAACAAGTACTCATTAAAGAATTAATTCTTCATGCAAAAAATTCAGAATTACATCAACGGCGCGCTGCATGCTCCATTGTCAGGACAATATCTCGACAATTACAATCCTTCTACAGGTGAAGTCTATAGTCTCATTCCTGATTCCGATGAAAGAGATGTAGCTTTGGCAACTGAAGCGGCAGAAGCGGCTTTCCCGGAATGGTCTTCCATGCCAAAAGAAAAACGTTCCCGTTTGCTGATGAAGCTGAGCGACATGATTCTTAAAAATCTGGATCGATTTGCATTGGCGGAATCTGTTGACCAGGGTAAACCACTTTGGCTTTCTAAATCAGTTGATATTCCCAGAGCCGTATCGAATTTTCATTTCTATGCTACCGCTGCTTTGCATGCGCATACAGAAACGCATGCAATGGAAGATACAGCTCTGAATTATACCTTACGCACACCGGTTGGAGTCGCGGGTTGTATTTCACCCTGGAATCTTCCACTCTACTTGTTTACCTGGAAGATTGCTCCTGCTCTCGCTGCCGGTTGCACCGTTGTCGCCAAGCCGAGTGAAATCACTCCGATGACCGCATTCCTGCTGAGTGAATTGTGTATCGAAATTGGTTTTCCAAAAGGTGTATTGAATATCGTACACGGACTCGGACCAAAAGTTGGAATGGCCATTGTTTCTCATCCTAAAATCCCTGCAGTAAGTTTTACAGGCGGAACAAAAACCGGAGAAATTATCGCGCGTACCGCGGCTCCGATGTTTAAAAAACTTTCTCTTGAATTAGGAGGAAAGAATCCAAACATCATTTTCGCTGACGCTGATTTTGAAAAAGCTGTTCACACATCCGTTCGTTCTTCTTTTTCCAATCAGGGTGAAATTTGTCTTTGTGGTAGCCGGATTTTTGTGGAACGTCCCATCTATGAAAAATTCAAAAACGCTTTTGTTGAAGAAACAAAAAAACTGAAAGTCGGTGATCCGCTGAAAGAAGAAAACTGGATCGGAGCCATCGCGTCAAAAGCGCATAAGGAGAAAATTCTGTATTACATCAAACTGGCACAGGAAGAAGGTGGAAAAATTATTTGCGGTGGAAATGAAATCCATCCTGATGGTGCCTGCAAAAACGGATACTATATTGAACCTACCGTCATCGAAGGTCTCGCCTACGATTGCCGTACCAACCAGGAAGAAATTTTCGGTCCGGTTGTCACGCTTACTCCATTTGATACGGAAGAAGAAGTATTAAAGTACGCGAACAGCACTACCTATGGATTAGCCGCAACACTGTGGACACAAAATCTGAGTCGCACTCACCGCATGAGCGCGAAAATTCAAAGTGGAATTATCTGGGTCAATTGCTGGTTGCTGCGCGATCTGCGTACACCGTTTGGAGGAATGAAAGGTTCCGGTGTTGGACGTGAAGGAGGATTTGAGGCTTTGAATTTCTTTACGGAGGAACGGAATGTTTGTATTCGGTTGTAGTTTAAGACATTTTACGCTCTTTGGTTGATCGCTTTTTTTCGCGCAAAGGGCGCAAAGGTATAACGCAAAGGACGCAAAGGGGCTATCATAACTTACAAATATATCAGTGAAGAAAATTCCATTAAGAATTTTTTTTCTGCGATTCAATCCAGTGGTTGATTTTTTGTTCAAGGATGGATAAAGGCAAACTGCCTCCATCAAGTACCGCGTCATGAAAACCGGCGATGTTGAATTCATCTCCTAACTCTTGTTCTGCTTTATGACGCAGCTCACGGATTTTTAATTGTCCGATTTTATAACAAAGCGCCTGTCCGGGATAAGCCATGTATCTTTCGATTTCACTGGTGATCGCCTCTTCACTCTCACCTTCATTCTCCAGTGAAAATTCAATCGCCTGCTCACGTGTCCAGCCTTTGAGATGCATGCCTACATCCACAACAAGACGGATCGCGCGGTGCATCTCTTCACTCAAGGACGCGAAGTATTGATACGAATCCTCGTACAAGCCGAGTTCTTTTCCCAATGATTCCGTATACAAAGCCCAACCCTCTACATAAGCACCGTAGTTGAGGAATCGGCGAAAGACAGGAAGTGAATCGTTTTCCTGCGCAAGTGAAGTCTGATAGTGATGACCCGGAATGGCTTCGTGTAAAAACAAATCTTCCATGCCGAATGAATTAAATTTTTTAGGATTTGGAATCGGTGTGTAAAAAATTCCCGGACGTGCTCCATCCGGAGTTCCCTGGATGTATTCCGCGCTTGCGCTGGCTTCCCGGAACTTTTCAGTCTCACGAATTTCAAATTTTGTACGCGGAACTTTGTTGAACAACTTGCTCAGCTGAGGTTTCATGTGTTCATGAATATTTCCAAAAGAATCCAGCACCTGCTGTGCAGTGGTAAACGGGAAAAACTTTTTATCCTTATTCAGATATGTAAAAAATGAACGCAGATCACCTTTGTAACCTGTTTGCTCTTTCACTTTTTCCATTTCCGCACGCAATCTTTTCACTTCCGACTGACCCAATGCAAAAATAGAATCCGGCGAGAGATCCGTTGTGGTCCACAAATGAGCAAGGAAACTATACTGTTCCTTTCCTCCAGGTATATTTCCTATTCCTGCTTTATCCTGGCATTTGGAGATGTATTCGTCTTTGATAAAATCATATAGTTTTTTATAAGAAGAAATAATCTTATTGGTGATGGCGAGCTGATATGCGGAATCAATTCGTGATTTATCCGATGCAGAAAATTCCGCTGGCATATTTGTCACAGGCATATAGAAAATACTTTTCTTCACATCCGTCACCAACATGTCTTTCAATTGCGGAAGTACACGCTCCATCAGGGTTTTATTCTGCACAATTCCTTCGCGCATTCCTTCACGCATATTCTGGATCGCGGTATCACACCAGATGGCGAATCTGTCGACACGAGACAACCAATTGTCATAATCCTGTACAGTCTTGAACGGTTGAGAACCCTGGCCTGTTCCCATTTGACCAAAAGTCAGTGTTAAAGAGGTGAACTGATTAATCGGCATCAGATAATCTTTGAACTCGAGACCTTTCAGACTCGTCTCCAATTCGTATTTCAGAATCTCATAGCTATAACGATCCGATTCATTCAAATCATCCGCTGAAAATTTCGCAAGGCTGTCGAGATATGATTTGAAAAATACCCGGAAGGAATCACGGTATGCCAGACTGATATCAATCGGAAGCAGGTTGTTGTAGCGATTGTCTCCCTGAAATGTCGCTTCCAGCGGGCTCAGACGCATCCGGTCTTCCTGGTAATTATGAAAAACAGATTTGAGAGAGGCACTTTGATCAGTCTTCTCAGAAGTTGCTTTTTGTTGCTGACCACAGCCAGCAAGTACAATCAGTATCAAAGCGAACGCATGTAAAGTATATTTCATAGGGATTCGAATTTAACGTTGGAAATGTACTAAGATTTCGAATACAATCCAGACTCGCATAAGCGGATTACAAAATATTCCTTCTGAAAAATGGAGAAATAACAGTTTATTAAGTGTAAGTGTTATGGAGTGTTAAGAAGTCTGTCGCATGAAATATCCCTTAGGATAGGTTCTGTGTCAATACGAAAATATTTTCCAAAGAAAGAAAAATCGGAAAAGGAGAACTCTAGGATTTTTGAATCAATTCTTCACGGAATTTTTTCAATGAAGTCAGGAGTTTCTGCTCCTCCTCCGGACTGGTCTGGAAACCGTGTTCGTAACGAACAATCCTTCCTTCCTTTGCCAGTATCAACTGTAACTCGCCGGATGAGTAATCACCTTTTGCAATATTTAATTTCAGGATCTTTTCTATTGGATATTGAAAGACCTTTTTGCGAAAGATCTTTTTTATCACCAGAACATCCTTGTAAAGTGAAACAACACTGGCAACCATCCACAAACGCAAGCTGATATAGACCAATATCAAAATGGCAGCCAATACCTCAATTAAAATATCGTTTAGTTGAATCAAAAATAAAATACCAATCAAAAGGAAGAATCCATGCTTTACTAATTGTTCCGGGTTTGAAAATGGAAATGAACGAAATTGCAATTCGGGTTTTTGGAGGGTAAGTTCCTCCTCAGTCCAAATAGCTTTTTCCTTCCTGATGCTTCGTATTTTGAAATCAGGCTGAAGTGGATCCTGATTTAGTAGAATGCAAAGATGACTATACAATTGAGGAAGATTTTCCCGAAAGGATTTTGATGCTTCAAAGAAATGTTCAACACAAACCGCGAAAAACTCCTGCTGATTCGTGGAGGCATAAGATCTTAAAAAGGACGAATGATTTTCATCCTGCATTTTTTCAAATTCTTCTTTCGCAAAATAATTCCATGTAGGATAATACATGGTAAAAAATTCATCAGCATCATCACCCAAACGCTTCTCGAGGTCCAACGCATGTGCCATTTCATGCAGTCCTACATTATACGTATCATCCTTGAACGCGTATCCTTTTTTGAAATCGGTCCAGGAGATCACAAGAATTCCTTTTGTATTCGCTTCTCCGATATGGTATTCCCCTGTGACAGTGCTCAGAAATTTTTCGGGATAGATGAGGATTTTTTCAAAATGATCAAGCGTGTATTTCTCGAGTCCAAGCGTCAGCTGTATCGCGGATGCTGCAATCATGATCTTCATTTCATCCGTTACTTCCAGATTCTCCCTTCCAATATATTCCTTTGATCGTACAAATCTCCGGACACGAATCAGAAATTTTATTTTCATATCCTCCGGCAAGCGGTCATAATAACTAAACTTCCCGGCAAACCAGATTTCATATTTGCTTTTCAGATTCCCATCAATAGCTCCTCCGAAACGAAGAAGATATGAATCAATCATTCCTCTGAATCCATCAAATGCAAGACTCAAAATGAAAAAAGCGATGTACCCCAGAAAGGAGACTACGAACCCGATACCAATAAAGAAAAAAATGCCCTCAATCATGCCGGAACAAGAAAATCATTTTCAAAAAGAAATGCAATATTTTTAGTGCAATTTCACTTTGTATTTTTCTGCCATCTTCTGAATTTGCTCCTCATTGACTCCATGAATGTTATTTTGAGAATGGTACTTCTCAACCGTAAGTACAAACACCCTGTAATTGAACTTTGATGCCAGTTTAAAATATGGTTCAATTTCCCAATCAAGCGTAAAAGTATTGTCGACAATAATTTTTGATTCTCCTTTTTCCATTGCAGACTGAGTGTCCTCTTCACATTTCCGGTAAGCAAGATAATTTTTATCAAACTCAAAATTATACTCCCCTGTTTCCTGGTTTGTAAAAAAGCTGTCAATTGAAAAAACCGGGTATTTCCCTTCTTCACTCAGAACTTCGGCCAATGTGGATTTCCCGCTGCCGGGAAGTCCCCGGAGAAGAATCAGGGATTTTGTCTGCATGTTTAAAATGTATTTTGTAAGCGTATTAACTATGCTGGATTGTATTAATCCCTATTTTTCCTTTATTAAAATTTCGCGCTCACCTGAACACGGATGGTTCTTGGTGATTCGATTTTTAATGGCCGCAGAGAATAAGACAAATTCGTCAGATTAGAACTGACCACAGAAACCGAGAAGTTTTGATTCACCTCTACTCGAATTCTTCCGTCGTAAACAGTCGTACCTCCTTTGTGATTTTCCCTGTACTTTTTAATTCCGGTAGGAAGACGATATGGCATATCAATATCGTAAAACACTTTATCGATATTCTCCATAAAACTGTAGTAGTTCATACTACACCCGATACTGATCATTTTCCAGGTAATTTCAAGATCCGCTTTTATCGTTTTCCTGAATCTGTATTTCAGAACATTGTCAGTTGTATCTGTACTTGTAGACAAATAACTCAATTGTGTCGGAGTAAAACCCGGACTCGGCTGGTCAACTGCATAGACATAATCCTTTTCCAGAGTCTGTGGAAGCGTATTTGTATAACCTGCCAGAAAAGTAATCGACCAGTTTCTGTTGAGTTTCCCTTTTCCTGCCAATGAAAATTCAAATCCACGTACGCGTGTCTCACCGGTATTGACAAATTTAAATCCCGCTGAATCCGGTCGCCACAAAGCATACGTGTATTCGATGGTGTTCGAATAAGATTCCTGGAAGAGGGCTGCATCAATAAAACCGTAAACGTTCCGGATTTTAAAACCCTGCTTCAAACCCATTTCAGCGCCATGGCTTGTTTCTGGTTTCAGATCAGGATTCGGAAATACAGAGATTCCTCCGACGCTGGTGAAAATAAATTTCTCCGTGATGGTAGGATAGCGATAACCTTCACCGTAAGAGGCCCGGAAAAATGTTCCTTTTGAAATCGCGAGCGATAATCCTCCTCGAATCACAGGTCTGAACGAGGATGCTTCATTGTTGATTTGGAAATATTCTCCACGAAAACCTCCAGATAAATTGAGTACATCCTTGATCTTTTTATCCAACTGCACATAACCGGAATAATTTCTCATGCTATTATCCGGATGTCCGCTGGCGGAATACAATTCAGCATGGCTCGACACAGCATTCAAGACAACACCTCCGGTGAAACGGATAGATTTCATTCGTGCCAGCTCTTTGGAAATTCTGTATTCACTGAAATACACAGTACTTGCGTTAGATTGACTGTTGTTGTTTTCAACCTGATTTCGAAATATTCTTCCATGCAATTCGTGCTTCATTCCTGAAGCTGAAAAATAAGTGACGAATGGATCCAGATAATACATGATCATATTGGAAATTGTCATAGTACCCGGAAATGCTCTATACATTCCTGAACTATCATTCAGCCAGATCAATGTGAAATTATCATGGGATTGAAAGAAATTTCCGTTCAGTCCATAAGCAAGTCCTTTTATTTTCTCCGGACGATAACGCAATGCGAAATTAACACGACCCAATCGTGTGGCGACATCTTTGTCATCTTGAGTAGTATCAACAGCAATCGGAATGAATTTAACCGGCTGAGCCGGCCCGATAAAATTATGATCGTTCAATGCTCTACCGCTGATGGTGAAGTCGAGATTTTTCTTTTTCCCTAAACGAGTGGAATGAAGAAATGAAAATCCGTATTGTGGTGCCGCACCCGACCACCACTTGGCTCCTTTTTGATCCGGTGCATCGTATTGTCCGAAATAAATTTCAGCTCTTGTCTCCGGTTTTTCTTTTGGATAGGTTGTACGTACATGTATAATCCCGCTCAACGCTGAAGAACCATACAATACGGATGAAGCTCCTTTCACAATTTCAATTTGATCAATATTTTCAATCGGAATAAAAGACCATTCCGGTCGGCCCTGATCACCAATCAGGATAGGAATATCATCAATCAGAATTCCAACACGACTTCCCACTCCAAAGGAAAATCCACTGCCCGAACGAATCTGCGGTTCACCGTCCAGTATAGTCAGGCCCGGAACGGAATTCAAAACAGTACTGATATTGGTCGTATTTTTATTTTCAATCAGAGATGGTTTAATTATTTCCATGGAAACGGTGAGCTCTTCCAGTTTTTGCTCATACTTCCCTGCTGATACGACAACAACATCCAGCATTTTTGAAAGCGGCTCGAGTTTAAAATCCCGGTTCAGCCATTGTCCATCAGAAATTTCGATGTCAATGGTATCCCGCTTCATACCCAGCAATGCACAAATAATTTTATAGCTCCCCGGAGCTAAGGATAAAGTATAGCTTCCGTCAGCTGCAGTTAAAACAGCTTGTTGTGAATTTTTTAGATCATAAATGAGCGCACCGGCAACAGCTTCTCCGTATTCAGCACTGTGCACGACTCCCTTGACTCCAGATAGGTTTTGACTATGGAGAGTATTTGAAAAAAGAATAGAAATAATAAGGCAAACAACAAACTGTAAATGTTTGCTGGATGTGCTATGAATTCTCATCATCTCCAACGAAGCAAAATTAATTTACAAAAACTTTCCCTGTGAATACTTCCCGAGTAGCTTCATCATTCAATTGTATCATGTAAATTCCTTTGGCGAGAAAAGACAATTGAAAAGTCATGTTCCTGGCTTCAAATCCTGAAGAAAAAACCAATTTCCCGTTACTGTCATAAAGGTGAATTGATTTTCTGTGATCAATGGATGTGTTGACCAGCAGTTCAATGCTTGAATTCATGAAAGAGAATAAGGCCTTGCTTCCTGCAGGAAGTTCGGCGACTTTATTCGGATTGAAGATCAGCGCCAGATCATCAATATACATGGTGCTGTTCACAACAGAGTTATATCCTGCGCTGGAAGAGATGGTTGTTCTTGATAAGACAGGTGTTGCTCCGCTACGATAAGTGATGGGAACAGAAAAATACGTGTATGCTGAAACAGAAGTCGTAGGTGTTGTAAAATCCGCAAATCCAACGGTATCATTTGCAATGTCGAGCAATACAAAATCCACAAAGCCATTGTCTCCGTTTACAGGAGCGCATTTAAACCAGCCGCTGATGCTGTCAGGTCTTAACGTATATGCAAGCCCGCCTGTGATGGTTTGATTTTGCACATCAATTGTCCCTGTTGTAGCAAGGCCATTCGCTGTTTGGCCAAATACCGATTTTGTGGTCAGATGAATCGCAAAATTTCCGCTGTGCGCATCCGTTCCGCTGGCTTTTTGAGCAGTCAGAACACCAACAAATGCAGTGGAAGCGTTGAGTGTATGCCAGTCGTCCGGATCTTCGTAATTGCTAACAGTTGTCCAGTTTTCAAATCCGGGATTGGGCAATGCATTTTGTGCATACACCACAGTCGTTAGAAAAAAGGCAGAAATAAGGAGTATATTTTTAATCATGTTGATTGTTTGGAGAGGAAGTAAAGTTATAAAATTCAGCATCAGAAATACATTTCAATAAAAACAATACAAAATATATTACAGTTGAATTGTTAATAAACCAAAGTCAACACAGATTCATTTGCTTAAAAATGTGTCTTAATAAAATTTCCTGGCCCGAAAAATACTTCAATGTTTATTTCAATTAAATTTTCTTCATTTGCAGAAAGGAACATAAGTGATGGCCTATCTTGAAAAAAATTTAATCATTAAAAAATCTCTTCTTCCCGGAGCCGGTATGGGATTGTTCACAAATGTGAATATTTCCAAAGGAACGCGGATCGTTGAATACAAGGGAAGATTGCAACCCTGGAAAGATTTAAAAAAAGAAGATGGTCGAAATGCCTATATTTTCAGAATCAATAACCGAATTGCCATCAACGCGCTTCCTTATAAAAAAGCAATGGGACGATTCGCCAATGACGCGAAGGGCTTAGCAAGAGTTCCTGGACTGAAAAATAACTCGGAATACATGGTAGAAGGGAACAAATGTTTTATCGATGCGACCAGAAATATTCTGAAGGGTGAAGAAATCTTTGTTGAGTATGGAAAAGAATTCTGGGATCTGATAAAAAAAATTGAAAAGGAAAAAAGGATGAAATCATCAAAAAAATAATCAGAATACTCATCTACTAATACTAATGAAATCCGTTGAGTACAAAACAACAATTCTGAAATTTAAAAAACACGGTGAGAAAACCGGGTGGACCTATATTGTCATACCTGCGGACCTGGCTGAAAAATTGTTCCCTGGAAATAAAAAATCATTTCGGGTAAAAGGAAAACTTGATGATTTTAAAATTGAAGGTGTAGCTATACTGCCAATGGGAGATGGAGAATTTATCATGGCCATCAACGCTTCGATGCGTAAGGGAATCGGCAAGCGTGAAGGAGCCATGCTGAATGTGAAACTGGAAAGGGATAAATCCGAGCGGAAATTCGACAAGGAATTCATGGAGTGTCTCGCCGACGATCCTGTTGCATTTGATTTTTTCAAATCCCTTCCCCTCTCGCATCAGCATTATTTCTCCAAATGGATCGCGGACGCGAAAGCGGAAGAAACCAAAGCAAAAAGAATTGCCAGAAGCCTGAATGCACTGTCAAAAAAGATGGGCTACCCCGAAATGCTACGTGCAGAAAAAAAAGCAAGACAACAATAGGAAAATAATTTCCTTACACTTCCTCCTGATTTACTTTCTGTACTTGATAAATTTCGTTTTGCTGTTCAGCTGATCAGAGGAGATCTTTAAATAATATACTCCATCCGAAAGATCTTTCACCTGGAAATCCGAATGCACGATTCCAGCATGAAAATCTTTTTGTTCTTCAGCGACAATATTTCCCAGAACATCAAGAATCTGAATTTGAATTTTTCCGCTCTGCTCCAGATCGAAGTCGTATTGTAGAACTTCATTAACCGGATTAGGATAAATATGAATGTCGCCTAATGAACCTTTGATACGTACAGCAACGATTTCAGAATATGTGTACACGCCATCAAAGTCAACTTGTTTAAGACGATAATACGAAAGACCTTTGTAGGGATCTTTATCCAAACAGGAATAACTGTGCAATTCAGAAGTTGTTCCGGCTCCATCAACTGTGCCCACTGTTTCGAAAGTTATTCCATTCGCACTTTTTTCGATCACGAAATAATCATTATTCGTTTCGCTTGCAGTTTTCCAGACACACTGAACACCCTTTGGTACAACGGATGCATCAAACATCAGCAACTCTATAGGAAGCGGGGATGTGCTTTGCGCTGTTCCAAAATCCCCAAAGTCAGTCATTCCGATTCTTTGAGTTATAGCCAGAGTGCTGGTCAAAACACAGGATCCATCCAATGACCATGCACCGGAACCTGCAGGCATTCGTTTCATCACTGTCCATCCACCGGGAGATGCAGCATTGGTATAACTACGGTTAAAAACTGAAAGATCATACATCCCTGTATTTCCGTTGGCAGAGGCTTCCAGTGTCCAGTAGCCATGGTTCAATGCCTGGTTAGGAGAGTAATCCGCAAGAACACATTCGCTGGCAACAGGTCCGTTCGGAACAGCAGGCCATGTTGAAAAATGTGCGCTGATTTCCGGAATTTGAGTAGGAGAAGTAAAGTCAACTCTTGCCAATTGATACCCTCCTGCAGCATGGCCGACAGGAAAATCATAAATACCTGTAGCGTTATTGTTTAACGAGCGTCGCAAGTTTCCTTCGACATAGCTGTTAATATTTCCGGGTGACACCGCAGCGTTCGCGGGATTTGTAACAACAACTTCCCTTGCTCCTGTCACTATTTTTCCATTGGTCAATGTAAGATTTCCTGCGATGTTCAAATTGTTGTTTACACCGGCTCCGAGTATTAATGAAAATGCTCCGGTCTGACTCATTTGTACATTATCCAGAACAATATCATCATCCAGGTTTGTAAAATTTTGATTCACGGAACCGTTAAATATATAGGTTGAACCTGTGGCAGGACTCAAATGCGTGGAGATACCATCAAAATTGTAGAAATTTTTTCCGACACGAATAATCTTTGCATTTGGATCAAAGAAACCACTCTTCAATGAATCACTTTCCTTGATCGTGATATCTGAATTGATCAACAATGTTCCAGCCGGTTTTTCCATGGTCATATTAGCAAATCCATTCACGCCTGTGAGGTTACCTGAAATAGTTTGTGTTCCTGAGCCAACAAATTTTACCGTAGAGCCTGGAAGAGCGATAAAGCTGCCGTTGTTGGTAAAATCGCCACATACAGAGAGGGTAACATTTGGATTTATAGTAAGCGAAGCTCCTGCATTGATAACAATACTATTCACCGTTTGATTAGCGAGTACAGTTGGTTGATTGATGGAGGTGGAATTCACAACTGCATCCACAGCGCAATTTGGAATATTACAGGCTCCCCAGTTACCTGCAACAGCCCAACTGGTATTTGTTCCACCCAGCCATGTCATTGTTCCCGGTGTTGCTGAGTAATTCACAGGATCAGGTACACTTGAGAAATTTAAAGTGAAACCGGAAGTACTATTGGTATAATTACTAACCTCCAGCAAATACACCTGACCTGCAAGTACATTGATTGCTGACTCATAAGATCCGTTAAAGCCTGGATACATTCCAGGAGAATTCCCTGTCCCGCTGCAGCCGGAAAGTCCTAGCGCGCTGTAATTACATCGTACCGGAGCAGTGGAACCAAGCTGAGAACATTGCAAACCACTGGCTCCGATTTCCCAGATGGCAAAATCATAATCTGTACTCACAGTACTCGGTGCGCCCAGCCAGTCATTCGGAACGATATCAAATTCAAGCGTTCCATCTACTCCGATTGGAATAGTATACCATGCAGACGCTCTTTCTCCCGAAGCAAGACAATTTTGGAACGCTGAAAAATCGCAGGCATTTCCAAATGCAGTATATCCCGGATTTCCAACATTCACACTGTTTTGACAAACGGGAACAGGTGAAATACATTCTTGTCCATATACAGGCGGAAGTCCGGAAGATGTATTTACAGCAAGTATTCCAAATGTTCCGGTCATATCATTTTCACCGTCTACACGAATATAATATGTTTGACCTATCGTAAGTCCATTCACCGTAATCTGAGAATTGTTTGTAGAATTTAAACCACAGGAAATATCCTGATTACAGGAACTGCTGTTTGGAGCAACTTGTGTCAAACTGCCACAAGCTCCCTGGTACAATGCAATTTGTGTATTAGAAAGTGTACCTAAAAATGTCTTAATGATCAGGCTGGTGGTAGTCGGTACTACTTTGTACCACACTGTATTTAATTCTCCGCTTGTCCAACAGGAAGGTGCTGCAGGCTCAAGCGAACCACTTGAACAACTGTTATTTCCATTCACATTCACTCCTATTGGCAGAGTGATTGCATTGCATGGAAAATCATTAGGAGAAGTTGCGAGAGAAGTGCTTACGTTCAAATCAAAAATGACTGAACTTGGCGGGTCCCAGGAATCAACTATGATATAATATGTTCCCGGACCTGGTAAAGAAAAATTTCCGGCGACATTTCCGCCACCGATAAATCCAAGGCAATTGGCTCCGGGGCTGCCAGGACAGTTTTCATACAACTGAAAACCAGCTTGAGTGGAATTTGTATTACTCAAAGTTATTCGGATACATTCGCTACCCAATGCTGTATACGCGAAAACCATATCTTCTCCGCTTTCATAAAGAGAAGTACAGGAACCCGTACTGGAATTTGTATAATCGTTGCCTTTACATTGTGTGGTTTGATTCGTGATGTTAAAAGGAAGTGAAGCAATTGTAACAGCGTTTGCGCAGGTAGAACCCGGCGCGCCACCCGGTGAAGGAGCTGAAATGGAAATATTATAATTGTTCAGGCTATTGGCACTATTACGATCAACTACGAGATAATAAGTGTGTCCTGCAATTACATTTGTACATATAAACTGATTCCCTGAACTGCTTTGTGAATAATCGACACAGGAACCGCCCTGCCCAATAAACGGACAGCCATCATACAGCATGATCCCGACATTTGAGCTACCACTGGTAAGAGAGATGGATAAATTTCCACTGAGAGCTGGTGTGAAAACAAAAACTTCATCCAAACCCTGGTAATAGTTGCTGTTGCCACAAACCAATGCATTCAATGCGGTAATATCATTTCCTTTTCCATTGGTGGATCGTCCGATGGATACGTAAGGAAGATTCGCGATATTCACCACACCTCCGCCAAGACTTGCCGGGCATGTAGGAATCACCGGAGAAGTAACGCAGATGTTGAATTCAAAATCACCGGGTACATTGTTATCATAATCATACACTCTGATATAATATGTATTTCCTGCAACCAGGTTATTAAATGTTAGTGTTTCTACTCCCCCATTACCGGTAAGATCAGCGCATGCAAGGTTAGTGAGACCACCACAAGCACCGCCCAACAATTCAACCACTGCATTAAAATTCGGAGCCCCGTCTACAGTGATCACATGTGAAATCTGAGTTGCAGTAAACGAAAACCAGACATCATCATTCGCCGTTCCCGAACAACCGGTTGCCGGTGTTGAAGCAGTAGCGCCAAAGACTCCTGTACAAACCGGAGCACAAGCGGCTCCTACTGCACCTGGAGTAAGCGGTGTCGCGGTAACACAATTATCATTGGTCACAGCTGTAACCACATCGATGGTTCCATCCATATCATTACCTGTGAAGCCTGAATTAATTCGTATCACACGGATGTAATACGTAGTCCCGATAACCGTTGCAAAAGTGAGTGTCTCAGTAGTCCCGTTTCCTCCTGCATTTATACAGGCTACTTCCGTCATGGATCCACATGCTCCGGTGTACGCTGCAAGAGCAACATTACGTGTTCCACTTGCAACAGTAGCGACAACAGATGTGGTGGTAGAAGTAGCGACGAATTTAAACCACCCGTCTCTTCTGTTATTTGCGGATGTTACACATGCGGTGTTATTGGATACGTTCGCAGTGTTATCAACTGTCCAGGCCTGATCAATGGTATAATCCGTTGAGCCGGTACAGGGATTCACATTAAGTGTGGGAACACTGCCTTGAGGGCACAGATTGTTCGATTGAGAATACGATTCAATTGAAAGCAATAAAAGGGCAAAACAATAAAAGGTAAAAAGAATTTTGTACGGTTTCATGAGTGAGTGGGGGGTAAACTCAGTTCGGATTATTATGAATCTGCTTTTATTTGTTCAATGTGTTTATGGTTTGAATTGAATAGTTCTTTCGTATCTGTGGAATATCTCTGGTTGTCAGAGGTTCCACATTTGTATTTATTTCCTGCTTACGAATATGTTCGACAATGCTATTTTCATCAGTGATACGTGTAGGGTCATAGGTAATGATCATCACCGCAGGATCGTAACAGGCTTCGACACGCTCAACCCCGGCCAGTGCATGAAGTGATGACTCAACAATGGCGGCTGTTTTATCGGAAAGTAAAGGCATGCGCAACAGTAACTCTTTATGATTGCCTGAACTTGAATTTTGTACAACATGCTCCTGAGCATGAAGTTCTGTGTACCATGAAAGCAAAATCAGGAACAAGAAAAAGGAGGCGTATTTTTTCAAAATCATAAAATGGGGTTTTCAATTAAACGCCTTCATTCTAAATACGATTGATTAATGTCATAAGAAACCTTACAGTTTCTTAATCTAAAATCCAGAATTGGCATCCATGCAAAAGTACAATAAAATCAGGCCTTTTCGAGGGTGTATATCTATAAAGCCGCGTCAATTGGGCAAATGCAGGAAATTACTTGGTAAAAATCGCTCTGGTGGCTCATTTCGGAGGCCTTAATCCAAGAAAAAACATTAAAAAATGCACAGATTTTGTTAAAATCGGCCGGCAATGTCCTGGTTTAACAAATTATTAAAATTAAACTGGCTGTTTCACTTCCGGTACAAATCAAAAAAAAAGCGATAAGGATTTGAATCCTTATCGCTTTTCATAATGAATGGAAAGTATTATTTAGTCACCGCGAAACGGGTCATTTTCTTTGTTGAACCATTATCGATTACAATTGTGTACATGCCCTTGGCAATATTTTCAAGAGAGATCACCTGATCATTTTCAGACAAAATCGTTTGAAGTACTTCTTGTCCTGCAACATCATACACATGAACAGAAGATCCAAGATAAGATGCAACGGATTTTACATGCAATTGTTGTGAAGCAGGATTTGGATATACGACGAATCCATTTTCAGAATCAAGCGAACGAATACCAACAGTTGTAACTGTGTATGGCGCAGATAATCCAACACATCCACTTGCATCTGTAACAGCAACTGTATAATCACCAATTACAAGCGGTGTCCAGTCAGCATTCACTGCCGATGGAATAAGCGTTCCATCTACATACCACTGATAAGATACCCCACCTGAAGTTGACAACATGGAGCCATTTAAAACGATTACAGGAGTTGGAAGGGAATTGATACCAACAGTTGTTGTCGCCTGAGCAGCACAATTGTGCGCATCAGTGATTGTAACAGTAAAATCAGTAGTAGCTGTAAGTGTCGCTACCGGATTTGGATCACTGACAGAATTCAGTCCTGTTGCAGGGTCCCACAAATAAGTATACGGACCTGTTCCACCGCTGGCAGTAGGTGAACCGCCAATTGTAATGCCGGTACCTTCACAACCAGAAACAGTTGTTCCGGCATCCGCGATCAATTCTGTTGGTTCCAGGATGGTTACTTGTTGTACAGAGGTACATCCACCCGCGTCAGTAATGGTTACATCGTAAACACCACCGGCAAGATTTGTTGCAGTTGCCCCACTACCTCCGGCTGGTGACCATGAATAAGTATATGGTGCAGCACCTCCGCTTACAGTAGCAGTTGCACTACCATCATTAGCTCCAAAACATGTAACGTCAGTTTGTGACACAGATGCAGACAGTCCTGAACTCTGAGCCACCGATGCACTTGCTGTGAGTGTACATCCGTAAGCATCCGTTACAGTTACATCATAAGTACCTGCTCCAAGACCGGTAGCTGTTGCACCGGTTTGTGGAGGCACGGAATTCCATTCATAAGTGTAAGGAGAAACTCCACCGACAGGAACTACTGTAGTGGTTCCATTGTTAGTACCACAACTTGCATCCGTAGAAGAAGTTGTTCCGGTCAATACAGTTGGTTCGAATACAGAAACTGTTGCAGTTTGGCTACAACTGGCAGCATCCGTGATCGTCACGGTGTAGGTTCCCCCTCCCAGGTTTGATGCTGTAGCTGCTGTACCTCCTGTAGGAGACCATGCATAAGTATATGGAGCAGCTCCACCGCTTGCAACAACAGTTGCAGAACCATTGTTGGATCCATTGCAACTTACATCATTGGAAGACATCGCACCAGAAATAACTGAAGCTGAAACAGCCAATGTACTCGCTGTACTACTTCCACATGCATTGTTTGCAGTCACTGAGATGTTGCCTGCAGTGCTACCAGCTGCTACATTGATGGAGGTAGTGGTAGAAGAACCAGTCCAGCCTGAAGGAAGACTCCAGGTATAACTTGTTGCGCCGGAAACAGCTGCAATAGAATAGGAAGTTGAAGAACCGGAACATACTGTAGTGTTACCTGTAATTGACCCAGGTTGTGCGGGAGTTGTACAGGATTGTTCAGCCAAAGCAAGGGTACCGGAGTATACATAGTCTCCGCCTTCATCGCCCTGATGATCTCCTGCAAGCCCGGTGAAATAAAATGTCACAGCACCCTGCGCCTGCGGCCGGTGCCACCCAGTTGAAGTTAAATGTGTGTGTGTTTGGTGTATGTCCTCCATCCAATTGGTGTACAACATTTGACTTAACACCTGACATTTTAATCTGTGTTTCAGCAGAATTGGTTATTACCAATGTCCCGCCATTTGTATTTGAAGCGTTTAGAGCTTCACAATCCAACCCAAAAACTGTACTGCCTGTCCGTGCGACAGTTATACTCATATTGTAGGTAGTTCCGGGAGTGTACACACCGCCGGTAATTCCTGAAATGGAAACAGATCCACCACCGCTGTTCAAGGCGAAATCACCATGACAGCTGGTGCATGTTCCTTCTCCCGGAGAGCCTGTTCTACCCGCCCTTCCATTGTCACTCATTTGCTCGCTTGTCAATAATGCTATGCATGCAAGCGGCAATAAACTAAGTAGTAATTTTCGAATCATGATTTTATGTTTAATTTGGTTTTTATATATTGAGGTATTGGTATAATGTTTTGCTTTTGTCAAATTTTGCAATGCTAATTTATTGGAAATAAGCTCTCCCGCATCCGCCGTGAAGATACTAAGCAAAGTCAATACTGTTGCGGACTTTCATCATGTTATATAAGGAAATCGACGATTTTCATTCATACTCCAAAATCTTCCACTTCAGAATAAAAAATACCATCCCAAAAATCTGTTACTGGAAAAATTCAAAGGTGATTCCAATAAAAAAATAATTATTTGATGGAAATTCCAATTCATAAATGAAAATAAACAACAATTACTGAACCATATCCTGTAATATTGTTGTGCTTTGAATCCTTATCTGGAATCGTTCAAAACAATGCACTAATTCCCTTTATCTATGAAAATTCACTCCTTGAGATTAAGCCCCGGAAATGACCTTAAACATTCCCTGGATTCATATGCATCAGACAAAAAACTCGATGCCGCCGCAATTGTAACCTGTGTAGGCAGCCTCACTGTGGCAACCATCCGGTTCGCGGGGAAAGAACAAACGGATTCTGTTCCGGGCCCGCTGGAAATAACCTCCCTTACCGGAACTTTTTCAAAAGAAGGTTCACATTTTCATATTACCGTGACTGATCAGGAGGGTAAAGCCAGCGGAGGTCATTTGAAAGAGGGCTCAATTGTCCGTACGACTGCGGAAATTGTTATTCTTGAACCCGAAGATGTCTATTACCTTCGTGAAACAGACGCTCAAACCGGCTACAAAGAATTAAAAATTGTTCCCAAATAAACCTTTGTACACTCCCCCAAAAAAAAACTCCGGTTTTCACCGGAGTTTTTTCTATTCTTATCTAGTGAATATTTACTCCACCAGTATTCTCTTTGATTGAACGTATTCATCCGTAATGAGACGGATAATGTAAACGCCTTTGGGAAGATTTGCATCACGAATCGGGAAGTGTAATTGATTCCGTCCTTCCGGTTGCTCCATTTCATCAGCTATTCTGTAGACCATTCGTCCGGAAAGATCCATAACGTCTACCTGAACAGGGGAAGAGTTGCGCAGTTCATATTCAATTGTGAGATAATCGTGCACAGGGTTCGGGTATATTGCCATTGGATCGGCAATAGGAACATTTTGGTCCATTTCAATTCCTGTGCGAAGTGCCGGCGAAGGAGTTCCGCTTTTCTGAATGGTAAACTGATCCCATATACTTCCTGTTGATGTCAGAAATTTTGTATCCAGACGGTCACCCTGAACATCAATCACCATGCTTCCGTAATTTGCAACAGAAGAAGTGTACATCGCATTGTGAGGATAGCCTGCAGTTGTTGCTCCTACTTGTCCACCTACACCGCAGATCAGGTATACTGTACCGTAATAATTTGGAGCCGCTTTAGTGTATGAACTTGGATAAATACCGCTACCAGAACTCACAGCCATTGTCGAAGCATTGAATGTGCTTTCGAGTCCGTAGTGTCCTCTGATCAACATTGAACGTTCATACGAGTGACTGTGCCCGGCCATTACCAGGTCAACCTTTTTGTTTTCCAGAATAGGCATAATGTTCGTACGCATCTCCATCAATTCAACTTCAGTATCGGAGTTGTGCGAACCCTTTGAATAAGGAGGATGGTGGAAATAAACAATTGTCCAACGCTGTGTATTCGCATTTAAGTCATTGGTCAGCCATGTTGCCATAGCCCCATTTGTAGCACGATAGGCTGCATCATTTGATTCGAGGCAAATGAAATGAATGTTCGCGTAGTTGAAGGAGTAATACGCTTCAGTGCCTGATGATAAACCACCGGCTTCCCCATTTTTCGGCATAGTGAAATTATCGAAATACGGACCCGTTTGATTCGCTGCATTCGCTGTATGCAAATCATGATTTCCTGAAGAAGGCCAAACAACATATTTTTTGAACTGATATGGATACATGTTGAACACCTTGGTTTGATATTCCGCATCTGTTCCATCGTTATAGGCATTGTCACCCAGCCAGAGCCATACATTTGTATGCCTTGTTCCGGTATAGTTTCGGTAAGCATCTCTTACCTGAGCTTGCGCGTTACTGGCAACGCCAAAATCCCCAAAAGCCCAGATCCGTACAGGTCCGGTAGATCCTACAGCAGGGTTGGTCATGAAATAATTTCCTGTATCTCCCTGGATAGTCGTAGTAGTCGATCCGACGGAATAATAATATTTGGTATTTGCAGTTAAGCCCGTCAATTGAATGATGTGTTCAGTTGAAGACGTAGAATTTGAAACAGCAAGATTTAAATTTGTAGCGCTTGTTCCATATTTCACTTTGGTATCACTGGCATTGTTAGTACGCCAGCGAATATAAATACTATTGGTTGTAGACAACTGAAGATAAGGTCCTCTGCTTACAGCAAGCACTCCTGACAAGGTTTGAAAAATTCCTGAAGTGGACCATGATCCTGCACCGGATGAACAAACCGATTGTACCTGGAATTCATACCATGTGGATGACACAAGATTGCTCAACGATTTACTAACTGTAGTAGACGAAACCGTTACCCAGTTATTTGAATAACGAACCGCATATCGAATATTATAGCTGACAGCTCCGGTAACGGCCCTCCAGCCTACAATTGCGCTGTTGGATGTAATCGAAGAAGAAGAAAAATAATACACATCAGCAGTGCCACAGCTGGAGGATAGGGTTGTAAATGTTACAGTCGCGCAATATGCCTGTGTAGGGTTGCTGGCGCAAATACAACGTACACTCCAGTCGTATTGTGTATTTGGTAATAAACCGGTAAGTGTTGTTGAGTGCGCTGAGCCCGGCACTTTTTTCCAAACATAATTGGTGGTATTTTTTACATTGTAACGAACCTGAAAACTGTCAGCAGTTACATAATTTCCCCAGGAAATTACGGCTGTATTTGCAGTAACAGTACCTGTTGTTGCAAGATTTGGTGTAACGCAAGCTACAGTTGTACTTGTTGTGGTAAAAGAAGCCGGAGTGGTTTGATAAGCACCGCTTGTTCCATTGCTGCACCATGAACGAATTTGCCAGTAATAAACCGTGTTAGGGTATAGACCCGTAAGTGTGGTGTTTACACTTGTTCCCGGTTTTACTGTTTTATAAAAATAAGCAGTGGTCCCGCTCACATAATACCGAACCAAAAAACTATCAGCCACTGTTGTAGCCCAATTTAATTTCGCTCCGGTATTTGTAATATTGGTTGTTGACAATCCTGAAGGCACATTACATTGCGCATGGATTTCACTGGTCGATAAAAACAATAATCCAAGAATTGCCATAAGAAACGGCAATCGAATTCTGGGGGAGATAATATTTTTCATGGCCTGGATTTGAAGTAGATAATTCGCAGTTAGGGACCACAAGTTAATAAATGGGCAGATTATTAACTATGTTTTAACGCAGAATTCATCTTCGATCCAAAAACAAGGCACTTAAAGGTTGAATAGGTCTATTTACCACGAATAAGGATTCGTTCACCAAGTGAATGTGCAGAAAATTCCGGTGCATACATGCACTCAATAGTGGTAATTCCGTTTGAAAAATCCCCTTCCTGAGTTGCACGGAGAGGATATTCAAATACATAAACGCCTTTATTCAGGTATGAAAAAAAGAAATTTGTGGAAGCATCACGGGTGCTTTCATAATAACCCAAGCCATCCTGATATTTATATTCCGACAAAACATTTTCAGGTTCCAGTCCGGATGCACGCATGTCTTTCATGTGAACATATTCCATGTCTCTGTCGACACGAAGTTCTATTCTGACTTTTACGCGGTCTCCTGTTTTCAAAACAGTGCTTGGTAGAAGCAATTCAATAACAGGTCCATTAACTGATGCCCGTTCTACAAATAATTCCTTCTTCAGACTAAGCGGTGTCGCATGCGGCGTTATTTTATCCATGGATTCAAAATACTGCCAGTACAAAGCACCCCATGAAATTCCCGAATGTGTTTCAGCTGCATGGGCGGGAATATTATCGGTTACCTTTACACTCACTTTTCCCATATCATTAGAAATCTCTTTCCCACTCCAGCTGGTTTTAAAATATCCCGACCCCGCTTCTGCACTTGAAGGTATAATCACCTGAGTTGTACCTAGCCGGATTTCGGGTTGTTTGTTTTGTGACAGCCAGTCACTACCACTAAGTAACAATGCGTAACATGCCTCTGCCGTGGCTTTGGTGGTTTTCCAGTCTTGCGTTTGTTTCTGACGCAACAACCAGATCTTCATATCCTCTACTGATTTTTTATCCTTTGCAATTTCATCAAAGGCTTCAATCAATAAGGCTTGCGTTTCTATCGATGCACGGTTCCAGGAATATCCTCCGCTATTATTAGCCCAATACATACCCATCTCTTCTTTGTTCTGAGCATTTTCACGAAGAGAGTTGATGATATCCATTGCAAGTGTGCGATCGTCAACTGTTATTTCAGGGTTACGAAATACAGTGAGAGCAATCATCGCTTCCAGATATTCCCCTGTGCCAAGCCAGAATTTCTTCGCCTGTTTCAGATAAAATGAATACGCTTCCTGAACATCTTTTCCCATCTTCATATCTGAAAAATAGCTCCTGGCATACAGATAATGAATTTGTTCAGCACCGGGATGTAGTTTATCTCGATCCGCTTTTGTTCGAATCATTTCCCGGTAATCTTCCAGCATTCGTTGATCAAGATATTGTATGGCTCTGCTCAGCATATTTTTTATACGACTTTCCTTTCGTACGGACTGAATTCCCAGATGATCCAGATGTCCAAACCCTGAAACAATATGCCGGGTGATGTATCGATCTTCCGGCATGCCTTCGAACCACGGCCATCCGCCATTGGAACTTTGCGCTTTCATCAGTTGATTCAAGGCTGTCGAAAGTTCCGAACTCATTTTGTTCAGATCAAAGAGTAATCCGATCCGTTTCTTTCTTTCTGTTTCATCTTTCGCCTCCATCACCCAGGGTGTTTCTTCCAGAATCAGGTTTTTTAAATCCTGATTCTTTTCCAGATTCGAAAGAAAAGCATCCGGTGAGCTTGATTTCCAGGAATCAAAAACGGCTTTGATTTTCGGAGAAGAATTCGCAATGTTTGTTGCGATCGTGTTCGCGTAATACCGTGAAAATATTTGCTCTGAACACTGATACGGATATTCCATCAGATATGGTAATGCCTGTATCGCCGACCAGGCAGGATTGGATGTATATTCCAGTGTGAGCTTCACATTGCGCAGTGTAGGTGATGTGTTATTCACCAATTTTGTCAATTCAAATGTCTTCGTGTCTGAGCCCCTCTGCCAGAGCGGGAGTGATTCTGTAACCAGTAATTTATTTGACAATACCGGTATCGCCTGTTCTTCTCCATCTGAATAATTACCTGCAACAGCAGTGACACGATAAACAATAGCATTCATACCTTCAGGAATTGTCAAATCCCAACTGATCGCCGCGCTCTCACCTTTGCGCAAGGAGAAATTTTTCTTCGCAGTCGAATTACCGAATTCCTTATCCAAAGGCTGCATGGTAATCGCATCAAAAAGTTCGAGAGTTGCGATACCATTCAGGGTGCTGTCAGACAAACTACTGATTTTCGCAGGGAAAACAATCCGATCGCCTTCTCTCAGGAAACGTGGGGCGTTAGGCACCACCATCAATTGCTTTTGCGTCACAACGGTTTTTTCATCGAATGAAAAACGCAAGTCTTTTGTATGAGAGAATGTCATGAACTTCCAGCGGGTAAGTGCTTCCGGAGAGGTGAATGAAAAAATAACATCTCCGTTATCATTGGTCATCAGCTGCGGATAAAAGAACGCTGTCTCTGTCAGATTACGACGAACAGACGCAGGTTCGGCCGGTTTGGGTGTGTTTACCGGCGAATACGTTCCTCCTGTAGAAACAGAATCCGCAACAACCGGAGCCGCCAGATTTAAAACAGCCTTGGACTCTTCCATATTCCCATCCGCCATCTCAGCTCTGACGGCACCTGCAGCCATGGAATACAGACCTTCCACCTCTTTATACATTCTGCCATAACCTCCAACCTGGTAACCAAACCAATTCAGGTAATCATAAGTTCTGAATTCATGTTCAACCGGCAACACCGGTTCTCTTCGATCATACCACTGTGAATGGATAGCTCCAAAACTTCCGCTTCGGAAATTTAAAGTTGTGCCTCTCGTATTGTAAATTGAAAAACTCCAGGCATTGGGAGCAAAAGCGTCCAGTGACGCATCATACATGGAGGCAAGCATCTCCGCGCTCACTTTTTCTCCTTTACTACCGCTGATGTGTATTCTCCATTCTTCTTTTTGTCCGGGTGTCAACTTCGATCGGAAAGTTTCATAAGTCAGTTTGAGATCCTTATTTTCCCAGGGTACATTCATGGTTTGGGAATGCATAAATGCTCTTCCGCGTTTTACAAAAGTAAAATGAACTGTAAAATTACCCCTGTACTCTTCTTTCACCGGAATCGTTACCAGCTGCTGACTTCTGTCCAGATTGATCCATTCCTTGCTTAGGATTTCACCCTTCGATTCGAGTTCGTACAACACCTTCACATCGCGATCAGAACTTCCGATCAAAACCTGATCCGCATCTCCGGGCAATGCATCATTTTTCAGCACCTTAAACCAGTCCAGTTTTTTGACAGGAAGAGATTTTGCCAATGCATTATATACCATGAAAAACTCCTTCAGACGAACCACCTGCCCATACTGATCCTTCGCAGTACCTTCCAGTACAAATTGCCCTTCCTTAAAATCTTTCTTTAATAAATGAACCACGGAATCTTTCGCGGTATTCAATTCACCTTTCCAGACCAGCTGTTTCTTTTGCCAGGAATTTTTATCTTCTTCATGCGCGTAAACATCGAATGGAAATTTTTCAGTGTATTCTTTTTCCGACAACACATGTTTATCCGGTTCATGCCACATACGATTTCTTAAGATCCTGTCAGGTGCAGCTAATTCGTATACTTCAAGTTGCACTATAGCAGGAGTACGCTCGCCCATCAGATTTTTTGAAAAAACAATAAATGAATCTTTCTTCATTAAATCTACCTCTTCTCCAAGATCAGAACTTAACTCCAAAGCAGAATATGCTGCATTTAAAAAACTTTCAGAGGATCTGGTTTCACCGTTGATATCCGTAACATCAGCAGTTACCTGATATGTAAAAATCGGATCATTATCTCTTTGTATAGAAAGATCAGGTTGAAGAAGGAAGCTTACCGTAAAATTTCCGTTAGCATCTGTTCTTGCAGTTCCATTCTGTATTTGTTGTTCCGGGATTCTGGGGAACCAATAACACCATTTCGGATAACGTGCCATTCGAACAACTCTGAACTGAACTTCCGCTCCGTCGATGGCCTGACCCGAAAAGGCTTGAGCTTTTCCTGTTAAGCTCACCTGTTCACCCAGACGATAAGTGCTTTTCAACGGATCAAAAACAACTTCAAACTTCGGTCTTTTGTATTCTTCAATCCGGAAATAGGCACTACCGGTTTTATTCTGTATACGCATTTGCCCGGTCAATACACCCTGTGGCGCTGTGAATGTTCCGTGGAAGGTGCCAAATTCGGATGTAATAAAATCCTGCTCTTGAATTTTTTGTCCATTGACATCATAAAACGTGACGGTGGTCGTCCTGTTGGTGAGTATCTCTGCCGTTTCATCCCTGCCTTGCACCATTATTCCTTTGAAATAAATGGTTTGTCCGGGCCGATAAATAGCACGATCCGTAAAGAAAAATGTACGCTCCTGTTTTACCTCGCTGTTGCGTGGAGAAGGATATTGATAAAAGTTCTCATCAAGAAATAAATGATCTTCTCCGCGAATTAATTCCAGATTGAAATTTCTGTAGGACTCTGTTTTTACAGGAATGTTCAGTCTGCCATCCTCGTCAGTGTTATAACGTGCTATTTCCTTCGAAATATATTTACGTGCATTGTAATTGTATTCTCGCGTAATTACCCTGGCTTCAACGTTCGAAAGAGTTTGCCCGTTCTCCCGGTCAAAAACATACACCTCCGTAGATCCATTGTCAAGCCTGCGATTCAGCGCACTCATAGAGCTGATGCGGCATTTCGAATAAGCAATACTGCTTTTGCCGTAGGAAAAATCTTTTTTCGCCGAAACAAGAATGGCATATCTGCCAACCGGCAGAGCCGGCAATACTGCCTCAATGGAGTGACTTTGTTTATCGCTATCTGCGGGTAATTCAAGATTCCATTCCTTGACCGCAACTTCTTTTAGTAAATTTTTTATTCTCCATTCCGGATCAGATTCAGGTTCCTCGTTCAGGTCCTGGCCTTTTGAATCCCTGACTATTCTGAAAAATAATTCATTTATGTTTTTATATTCAACCAGGGTACGGAATTCCGAACCCGGGATATTTACATCTTCCACAATGAAGGTTAATGCAGTTTCATTGATTTGTTTTTTCAATTCCTTACACCGGATACCTCCGTCAGAATATGGGAATCGGGAGATCGCTTCATCGCAAAATGATTCCGCAAGACGGATTTTCCATTTGTATTTCGCCTCCTGTTTTTCTGAAAACTTCCCTCCTTCTTCCATCGCAAGATTGGCCAGTTCATACAATGCATCCGTACAGCCCGGATATTCTTTGTACTGATCCGCAATTTTCTGAAGTGCCACACCATACAAAGAGTCTTTTGTAGGGATAGACATATTGTCGTGAACAAATTTCAGTCTCATCAAATCCACATCGATGAATGCTCCCGGATGGACATCATCATGATGAAAAGCGATAAGCTCCTGGAATAAAACGATTGCTTTGTATTTAAAATCCGACGTGTCCTTGCTGGTGAGCATGAAATTCAGAAACATGTCGGCATTGTTCAGATAAAATGCGCTGTTGAGCTCAAAGTGCTCTGCAGGACGGGTGAGCCCGGATTCTTCGTTGGTGTAAAAAGCGAGGGCGCGGTGCGCGAGGAAATCATAAAGGGATGGGCGAAATTTTCTTCCTTCCGTATTTCCTTTTTCCAATACGAGGTCAAAAATATTGATCTGTGTTTTTTTTGCCTGATCAGCATCACGCAGTGATAATGTATATTCATTCAAAACCGCGCGAACAAACCGGGGAGCACTCCAGGTTTCAATATCTGACTCTTTGTAATTTACAGTTTCTGTTCGGTTCAGGATGCGATAGCGGTTTCGTTGATAATATTGCCAGTAGACTTCCGCAAGCATGGAATGCAGCAGAGGCCTTTCAGGATAATTCGCGTTTTTCAGATCCGCCTTCAGTCCTTCGGTCAATTCCAACATCTGATTTTCTTCGACATAAGACTGGAACTTTAAGCGATGAATAACCGCTTTCACCAATTGAGGTGAATTTTGTTCCTGTTTCGCTTTGTCGTAAATCTTCAGTACTTGTTCCAAAGCCGAGCGGTTGAGTCCTTTTTGTTGCAGGGAATCCACCTTTCCCCAGAAATATTCATAAGAACCTGAAGGTTTTGGAGTTTTCACTTGTTTTTGTTTTTGCTGCGTGGCTTTTGTCCAGCTGAGAATAAAAATCAGAAAAAAGCCAAAAAGGAATGGAATGAGAGTTCTTGATTTCATCGCGATATAAATGTTCTGGAAAATTTTCCGATCCCAAAACCCGGGACGGGCTTTCCGGTGATGAAGTTCCTAAACAAATTCCACAAAAAATACGCTCCTGAAAGAAAATTCTTTTAATCAAGCATAAAAAAACCTCCGAAGCGATCTGCTCCGGAGGTTAAATTTCAGATAATGTCTTTATTCGACGACAACTTTCACCGTTTTGGTAAACGAACCTGCATCAATGTGCAACAAATAAAATCCTTTGGCACAATCACTCAGATCGATTTGCATTTTATTTTGTCCGGCCAGAAGCTGAGCATTATTCTCTTTTGTGACACGACCCTGCAGGTCTGTCAATAAAACCTTACAACGTTCACCGTGCACTGCTTCAAACAATAAATTTAGTTTATCGTGAGCCGGATTCGGGTAAACCAGCCAGGCCACAACAGCATCCGGATGATCAATACCGATGGTGATCGTTACCACAGTACTGTCTGTAGCAGTACATCCATGAACATCGGTCGCCACAACACTATAGGTATTTGTTGTACCAACTGTAATGGTTTGTGTCGTTTCACCATTGGACCACAAATAGCTACTGAATCCTGCACCTGCATCCAGGGTGATTGTATTTCCACTCAGCACAGTCACACTATCCGGACCAAGATTGACAGAAGGTGATGAATAAACCATCGCGTTGACAGGAACTCTGTTACTGCGACAGATATATCCCGCTTCCACATAATAAGTTGTTGGTGCAGAAATCACCGGAGTTGTAAACAAGGAACCGGAGCCAACCTGATTTCCTCCGCTTGGAGCATCGTACCAGAAGATTTGTTCGGTTGAAGTTGCATACAAATCAACAGTACCTGGTCCGCAGGTTCCGGAATCGGTTACAGTTGGATCGGGAGGAATCGGATTCACCAGAGCGTCCACGAACACTCGCGGACTCGCGCACCCGCCATTTGCTTCAGCATAGAAACGCGTAGTGGTAGAAAGTGCTGGTGTAATAAATGTATAACCTGAATCCAATAAATTTCCTCCGATCATTGCATCATACCAATACACCGGATCCGGAGATGAGGCGGTTAATGCCAGGGGTCCATTGCCACAACGTGAAGCACTTCCGAGAACCGGAGGATCTGATGAATGAATATTCACCTGTACTTCGACGCGCTGACTTGGACAAATATTTCCAGCTTCAACAAAGAATGAAGTATCCGTTGGAACAAAGGAAACAATTACAGAAGATCCAGTCCCGATAAGTGCCCCGCCAAATGCCTGAGTATACCAATGAATTTCCGCAGTGTCTGAAGCAGTAAGCGTGACAGATCCTGTTCCGCAACGGGAAACATTCTGAGTAACCGGCAGTTCTGTCAATTCAAGAATTCTGGCTTCCGCCGGAATCTGATTGCTTGGACATGACAAACTGGTTTGCGCATAATAGGTAACAGAGGAAGTGAGGTAATTAGTGAAAAGCGTGTCACCTATGAATATTATATTTCCTCCCGGCGCGTCAAACCAGTAAATCGTATCTGTTGAAGTAGCTGTAAGCATCAGTGAGCCCGGGCCACATCGATTTGCTTCTGTCACAACAGGATCGGGTCCCTGGTTCACAACAGTGATGACCGTAGAATCTGACAGTGAAGAACAACCCTGGTAACTTACATTCACTGCGTAAGTTCCTCCTTGAGTTGCGATCAGTGTCGGGCTGGTTGCACCCGGAATATTTACATGATTACGTTGCCACTGATAGCTGTAACCTGAAATTGCAGTCGCATTTAAAGTAATACTGTTTCCTGTACAAAATGTAGTGCTGCCCGTAAGTGTCACCGGTACTCCAAGAATGCTACTGTACTCACGACCCGGAGAACCACCCGCGCAACCGGGGAACCAATTAGCCCCGTCATTTAAATCTCCGGTCTGACTCAGCAGTTCACATGTGTAACCACTGCCGTCGGCTTCGACCGGCCAGGGAGCAAGATCCTGATAATAGAAGGACAGATACAAGTTGTCATTATAATCGAACAATCTTACCTGATCACCGGCATTTCCGAAATTGAATCCGAGTGGGCCAATGACATTGAAAACTCCGGCATGTTGGTCTGTAAATTTTACCATATCCTCCGCAACAACAAGGTAACCGTTTGCCGGTAATACAGTTCCCAACGGGAAAGAGTATTTATGAAAATCATTTTCATCACGAATATACCAACCGGTGAGATCGATATCCTGTGAACCGTAATTGTGCAATTCAAGCCAGTCGCCATCATCATTTGCCGGGCTCGCATTGTAGTTTAACTCACTTACGGTAATATGCGGAGTTGATGAAGAGCCGGTAAAATGAGCAGTAACGGTATTGTTGTTATTTGAAAAATTCTGTGTAAAGGTTTGGTTGTTGTTGTTACTGCTATTAATTGTAAAATGATCAAAAGTATAACCCGGATTCGGAATAGCAGTCAAAGTCACCGGATTTCCATGAAAGTAAACACCTGTCCATGGCAAAGTTTCAGGAATAATGGTACTGATCTGAATTCGACCGGCTCCGGCAGGTGAAACATTCAGTGTGATATTCACCTGGTTATTCATATTGAATTCGCTTTCGATCTGATCGCGGGCAATAGCCGGTCTGCGACTTACGAAATTCATCATGTCGTCGATATTGTTCTGCCAGTCGTTCATGGTTCCACCCCACAAAGCAAGGTGATCCTGCATATCATGAGACATAGAATCCTCGAACTGATGCTCCACTGCAGTCATCTCGGAATTCTTGAAAATCGTATTTATCAGATCCGCATAACGATTGATAAAATAACCTCTGAAGGTCGGGTTATCCAACATCGCGTTCATCAAATTCGAGGTATAGCTGAATGCCTGAGGATTCAATGCGATATTCAGACGATTGTCGTTGACACTTCCTGAATAACCACAGCCAAAATCAAGATCATACATCAGATAATGCCATTTGCCATCAACTTTTGATGAACGCCACATTTTGATATTGTTGGTCCAATCTCCGATCCAGTCGCCGTTGTTGTAATATGTTTCCGCTATGAGGTAATCCGCGAAATTCTCAAGATTGAGATAACCACTCATATCATTGTAAAACTGTTGGGTATTGGGATTCGCAGTAGTGGCATAATTGTACATACTGAAAAAATCAGCACTACTTCCATTCTTCACCGTCATGGTACTTCCATCTTCCTTCAGGTAATCGTAATCTCCCTGAGTTAAACCATAGTTGTGATCTATCCAGTGATGGTCATGATTTTCATGAATAGTATAAACACCCCAGAAATCTCCATTCAAAAACATTACCGCCGGTTCGGTCGCGATGTATCCGGAATGTGTGTTTTTCATCACACGCTGCATGTAAGCGTCACGGAAATGAACAACATTCCAATCTGTCCCTGAATTTCGCAAAACGATATTATCAGTCTTGTCGATAAAACCTTTGTCAGGAATCAATGGAAAATTAATACTCCCTTCCCCAAAGCGATCGCTCAGATTGATCTCAAAACTTTTCTGTGGCTTCGCACGGGAATAGTTTCCGTAAATCCCAATTTCTCCGTTGGAATGAAACTGACGAATTTTATTTTTATCGTAATATTCAATAGCGGCTGGTTTTCTCCAGTCTTGCCAGAAGTTCGCGCCTTTGTAAGGATAGTTCGCGTCGGCATTCGGACCTTTCACATAGATCCCATTATTGTAATCCCAGAGATTTAATGAATCGGTTGTGATTGTAAAAATCGGAAGGTCTATGTCCTCTCGATAAAAATAAGTATTCGAAACGGTTGCACTTGGTAAATATCCGCTGGCAAAAACTTTTGCCCGTACAGTTTTGGTATTGTTTAATATTATCGGTGAAGCATAAACTGGAGAAGAAGTCGTCGGATCATTTCCATTGGTAGAATACCGAATCACACCGCCCGGTGTTGTATTCGTGAGCGTCAGCCACTGGGAGTTGGTATAAAATCCCGGCGCGACAGAGAACACCGGTGGATTTGCATAACCGGTATAGCAATTCGACGCGCCATTGCTGGTTCCGGGAGTTGGGCTTGAAAAAACACACCAGGTAGAACTACCGTCGGATGATCTTCCGATGGAATTATCTACACTCATAGTGGTATATGATTTACTGTCCTCTGTGCTGCTGTCAGGACGAGTTAAATAAACTGATTCACCGGAACTGCTCAGTTTAAAATTGGCATTGAAATATTCATTGTTCGGTGAATTGAACCAGGAAGGGTTGGAACCAAATGTACTGCCAGGTGTTGCCATTCCAAAAATGAGGAACGGTGTTGAATTCAAATCATTGGAAGTAGACGTGTAGTTGTGCGCTTCAACGGCCAGAACATTTATTCCCTGCACCATCGCACTTTTCAGCAATTGATTATCGACATAAAAGGAATCCGGATCATTACCTGAAGGCAAATGCGCATCGTGAGAGATTCCCGCAAACACATCGTAAGTCGGGCGATCACCGGTGGATCCCAGGTTGGCTCTTGCAATTTCAACCCCATTGAGATAGGCGACAAAACCATCATCGTAATCCATGTAGAGAATCGCTTTCAGAATATCAGCTGTATCCGAAACGAAAAATGTTTTACGCATCATAACAGAGCGTGCGCTCGAATTGATCGTCTTTCCAAGGCCCACATCACCATATCCTATACCACCTTGTCCTGTCGACCAGGATCCGTCATTGAACGATAAATTTCTCCAGTTGGTATCGGGTTGAGATGTCCCGACAAAATATCTCCAGGTTGTAGACGCAGTAACTGCTGTTTCCCAATGATCGGCAAGGGTTGCAATGTTCATGCTGGAAGCAAAGACAAGCAAACGTCGTCCTGCACTCAGTGAATAATTCGGGAAAACAAATTTGAATCTGTCCAGACTGTCATCCGACAATCCATAACCCTGAAGGTTAACAGCTGAGGATCCGTCATTGTATAACTCGATCCAGTCATCATATTCACCATCGCTGTTCGCTATGGTAGAAAAATTGGACGCGGAAATTTCATTGATCACGACCTGGGCACGAACATTGACAACGGAAAGCAGCAAAAAGCAGCACAAGCCGTTTATGGCCCTGGCAAAAAGATGGTTCATTTGTAGAAGGTTAGAGTTTTGGTTAAGAGGATTAGGAGAGGAGAATTCGGGAGTTTATTCGACTAAGCAAATTTAAACAAGAATACCATTCTTACAGGTTGATTTTGATGAAGATCTAACAATTCTGGGTGAATAATGAAGAATACAGGCAAAACGTGTTAAAATGCAAAAAATCGAACATTTTCAATAATTTATGAGGAACTTTGATGTACTTAAAACCCAAAGCCATGAAGGATTCAAATAATTCCCGTCGTGATTTTCTAAGAAAGTCCTCTTTCCTTGCGCTTGCCGGATTAGGCGCGCAGTTTTTTTCATCTTCTATCCTAAAAGCAGCAGGCAGTCCCGGACAAGCCGGACATGCTGAGTTCACGCTTCCTCCTCTGCCCTATGCCTATGATGCACTCGAACCTCACATCGACAAAATGACGATGGAGATTCATCACGATAAACATCACCAGGCTTACATCACCAATCTGAACAAAGCGATGAGCGAAGGGGATATTCATGCTTCCCTCGAAGAACTCGTTACGAAAGCTTCAAAATATTCTACACCGATCCGGAATAATGCAGGGGGACACTGGAACCATTCGTTCTTCTGGAAAATTATGAAACCGGGTGGTGGTGGCGCGCCGACAGGAAAAATTTCCGAAGCGATAACTGCATCTTTCGGAACTTTCGATGAATTCAAAACCAAATTCAACGAAGCGGCGATGAAACGTTTTGGTTCCGGTTGGGCCTGGCTTACTCTTGACGCGAATGGAAAACTGGCAGTTGGTTCAACTCCGAACCAGGATAACCCACTCATGGATTTAAGCGATTTCAAAGGAACTCCATTGATGGGAATTGATGTGTGGGAACACGCCTATTATCTCAAATACCAAAACAAACGCGCCGATTATGTTGGTGCATGGTGGAACCTTGTGAATTGGGAAGAAGTCGCGGGGAACCTGGACCTGGCAACGAAGAAATAAATTCAAAAGGCAAAAGTCAAAAAGTCAAAAAGCAGCAAAAAGTTTGTCGAGTCAAGCTTTTAAAGTCAGGTTTTGACTTTTTGACTTTGACTTATTAAACAAGTTCAATATCGAACTGCACCAGGTCAATAAACTGTTGAACCCTCTCTTCGATCTCAGGATGTTGTAAATCTACCAAACGCTCGAGACCAAATTTTTCGACACAGAATGAAGCCATCGCTGAACCGTAAATAATTCCACGCTTCATATTTTCAAAACTGATGTCGCGGGTTTGCGCGATGTGGCCGATGAAACCACCGGCGAAAGTATCGCCTGCTCCTGTCGGATCGAATACATCTTCGAGTGGTAATGCAGGCGCGAAAAAGACTTGTTCTTTATTAAACAACAAAGCACCGTGCTCTCCTTTTTTGATGATGAGGTATTTTGGTCCCATCGCAAGGATTTTTTGTGCCGCTTTTACAAGCGAATGCTCATTGGTAAGTTGTCGTGCTTCTGAATCGTTTACAGTAAGAACATCCACCAGCTTGATGGTATCCATCAATGCATCCCATTGTGTCTCCATCCAGAAATTCATGGTGTCCATCACGATCAGACGCGGACGTTTGTGAATGCGCTCGATGACTTTTTTCTGAAGCTGCGGCATCAGGTTGCTGAGCATCAGGAATTCACAATCCTGGTAAGAATCAGGGATCACTGGATCAAAATCCAAAAGCACATTGAGCTGGGTATCAAGTGTATCCCGGGTATTCATATCGATATGATATTTCCCTGACCAGAAAAATGTCTTTTGTCCTTTTTTGATTTGCAGACCTTCGGTCGACATTCCGGATTTACGGAACTGTTCAATCATTTCCATAGGGAAATCGTCGCCAACAACGGATACAAGCTTAATGTTTTTGGTAAAATAGGCGGCCGAAGTACCTGAATAGGTCGCTGCGCCACCAATAATTTTATCCGTTTTTCCAAAAGGTGTTTCGATGGCATCAAAGGCCACTGTTCCAACTACTACCAGGCTCATGATT
Source organism: Bacteroidota bacterium (assembly GCA_016720935.1). Taxonomy (NCBI): domain Bacteria; kingdom Pseudomonadati; phylum Bacteroidota; species Bacteroidota bacterium. The sequence continues at coordinate 240,798 of JADKJP010000002.1, read as the reverse complement.
TCTGTGATTTTGCCGCAAATATATTGGAATATTCAGCTCATAAGAAGAAAGGGCATAAAGTTCTCTGCCTTTACGCCCATTCGTGATTTTTTGAAAAAAATTGCTGCTTTTAACTAATTATAAATTAAATCACCAACTCCATGATTTGAAGTTTTAGGAACGCTAATGGCGAATCCATTAATTCTGCCCATCCCGTGTTTCGCTCGTCCCTCGCTGCGCCAGGGTTAGTTTGAATGGTGAAGCGCTACTAAATCTTTATACACAATCAATAAATGTGTTGTGTTAATTGGTGTTTGGCGACCTACAGTCATGAAGCCAAACGTTATAAAGCAAAAAAAAGCACAGGCATGTGTTTAATAACATGCGATTTAATACTGAACGTCAGAAATAATTTTCACACAGTAAACCCAACTTAGCTTCCTGTTTTCGTTGAGGTAAAACGGAAGATGTAACATACGTCTCCAAAAAACAAAATATAGTTGTCCATTAAAAAGTGCATTCAATAAATAAAAAATGAAAGCAAATTAATCACAGCAGAGATTGACGAACCAATCAATGAGACCAATGAGAACTTTCATTCAAAATCTTTAGCTCAATCAACCGCCAACTTCTTCGTTGCCCAAAAATCTATATTCTCTAGATGAATTAAATACAATCCTGATTTCAGCTTTTCATCAATAACAAAGTGATCTGAATTAGTGACCTCGTATTTAATAATCAGTCTTCCGGATAGATCCGTAATTTTTATCTGTGTTTTTTGTTGTACTTCCCCCCAATGAATCGTGAATTTGTCATGTGCAGGATTCGGATAAATTGCAAAATTCTTTGAGCTGATGATTTCGGAAACGCCAACTGGTGAAATCGGCCTCGACCACATGCCGTCATAAGCGGTTGAAATAATGATGTCTCCGTCTTTTATTAAAATATCATTTATATAAACAAATGAAGGCAAACCGATAGTATCGGCTGTCCAGTTTCGTCCGGTATCAGCTGATATAAGAACTCTTCCGTAATTGGTTCCAAGAATAATATTTCCTCCCAGTTTGACTGAGCAGGATCCAACCCCTGCAGGATTACTGATGAGTGACCATGCGTCACCATGATCAGTAGTTGACCAGACTCCGTTGGTTCCATATGCTATGAGTTTATTTCCAAAAACTTCAAAACCCCTAACAGAATTATTGTTTATAGTATTATTTATATGCTGCCAGTAGAAACCTAAATCGTTGGTTCTGTATACTCCACTGGATGGTGCAACACCAGCAAATAGGGTATCGCCCATTCGTGTCATTGCTTGCACATAAACCGCAGCTACACCACTATCACTATTCACCCAATTTGTTCCCTGATCAATTGATTTATAAATTCCATAATTGGAGCTTATCCAAACATAGGGACTATCGATATATATATAGCCTACATAGATTGAAAGTGGAATGGAAATCCCATTGTTCCTCTGTGTCCAATTGTTCCCTCCGTCAATTGAACGAAAAAACCCTGATCACCAACACCAATATAAATTTCTGTATCGGTTGCACATAAAGCCCCGATTCCACTATGGCCAATAGGTGCAAACATTGTTTGCCATGAAAGTCCGTTATCATGGCTAACATGAAGTCCATCCCCGCCGGTTGCCAGAAAAAGCGAATTCCCATAGGTTGCAATCTGAGTGCATCCAGACTCGATGCCAATAGATTTACTATTCCAATTTATGCCATTATTAGTTGATTTGTATATACCGGATCCTGCAGTCGCCAAATACAAAACATTGTTATACTCATATATTGATGAGATATAAAATGCCCTGAGGCTGTCATTCCTTTGCACCCAGGTCAAACCTGCATCTGAAGAAAAATACACACCATTATTCATAGTTGTCGCAAAAATATCATTACCCACTCTGAGAAGTGAATTGATATATGACTGGCTAATTCCTGTACCTGAGGGTGTCCAGATACCACCATTATTTGTTGAAATATAAACTGTACCTCCCCAGCTTCCTGCAAAAATGGTATTCCCATAAGACAGAAAGGAGTGAACCTGATTTGTGAGTCCGGTGTTGGCGGGATTCCATGTAAGGCCATTGTCGGAGGAACGAAAAACGAGACTGTCTGTACCAACAAATAAATCGGTTCCGTGTTTAATTATTGCATATGGCGAAGAATGTTGATTCAAATTGACATTCATAGTCATCCACGTGTGGCCACTGTCTGCCGACTGAAATAATCCGAAACCATAGACTCCACACCAAAGCATTGAATCGATTTCTGCTAGAAAAATAACCTGTGAAGAAGGAAGGTTTGTGGTAATTGATGAAAAAGATTCGCCATTGTCAAGCGACTCGCTAATACCGTTGTCACCATAGGCAAGAACCTTATTCCCATAAAACATAACTCCTCGCAAGAGGACGTGATTGAATCCTCGCGAGTAAGTCCATGTATCAGCATTATCAATCGAATAATAAACTCTGTAATTGGCCGCAGCAATCACGTGTGTTGCATTTCGGATAACACATCTGGAATCTCCGCCATACGGAGAAGCGATTTTATGCCACTGAGCGGATGCTGCAAAAGTTACAAGTAGAAAAAATAGTAGAATAGTTCTTTTCATAATGAAGTTTCAATTGTGAATGAATGACCCAATAGCATAGATCTTCCCGCTAATATATCGGAATAATCAACTTAAATGAGAAAGGGCGTAAAGTTCTCTGCCTTTACGCCCTTTCGTGATTTTTTGAAAAAAATTGCTGCTTTTAGTTCTTTATAAACTTGCGGAAGGAGCTTTTTCCCTCATCATTAATTCTTAAAATATAAACTCCTTTACTGAATTGGTTAGTTGTAATGCTGATCAGATCCGACTGATTGTCCAGATTTTTCTGATAAACAATTTCACCCAAAGCATTTGTGATTTCCATGGATCCATGCTGAATCGTATTGAAAAAATTCAAGTGATCAGCGACAGGGTTTGGAAATACTTCCGGTCCGGATTCCGCAATGGGGTCATTCACTCCGGTCAATACAGTATAAATTTCAACAGAACTCAGTGGAGCAAATGTTTCATTTATTCCTCCACCAATCATAAACAAATCCCCAATGGATGTAGCAGCGGCCCAGGCTCTACCTGTGGTAAGGTGAGAAACCATCCATGTTTGTGTTGTTGTGTCATAAATGTCAACGATATCATACATGGTTGCAAGGTTCGCATCCATCCCTCCCGCGAAAAATACTTTATTTCCGACAGAAGCGGAAGAAGCAAACCAGCGTCCCATCGAAAGTGTATCGCTGGTCCATGTGTTGGTTGTCACATCATAGATATCTACATGATTACTTGCAACACCGGTGCTATTTAAACCTCCGGCGATAAAAATTTTATTACCACAAGAAGTGGCAGTACAATTGAAACGGGCTTCCGACAATGTCGCGGTTGTCCATGTAGAAGTAGCGACATCGTAGATATCTACCACATCGAAAACTCCTCCGTTCAAATCTGTTCCCCCGGCAAAAACAACTTTTCCGCCCGCGCTTGCTCCTGAGAGAAAATATCTCGGAACTGATAAGTCGGTTGTTGTCCATTGGGCTGTAGCAGTATCGTACACATCTACCACTTTATAAGCAGCGGCAGCGCCATCATTTGTTCCACCGGCAAAAAAGACCTGACTCCCGCTGGAAGCCGCTGCCAGCTTTGTACGCGGAACACTCAGCTGCATTTGGGCCCAGCCGTTCGTGGTACCGTCGTACATATCCACTACATCAAAATTGGCAAGAATTCCGTCATCGGCTCCACCGGCAAAAAATAATTTGGTTCCACAGGATGTCGCGGCGATATCGGTTCTTGATGTCGACAAATTTCCTCCTGACCAAATCCCGCTTGATCCGGTATAAACATCCACTATATTATATGGAATGCTGATCATTCCGATTCCGCCGGCAAACATTGCCTTATCGCCACCTGAAGTCGCGGCAAGATTGTATCTCGCCGTTGACAAATTAGCGGATAACCATTGTGCCTTGGACTCTTGAGATACCAAGAGCGTGAATAAAAGATAAATGACTGTAATAATTTTTTTCATGTTCCTGATTTATCGTAGAAATATAAAATGCTAAAGCAAATTTCTTTGCGCCCTTTGCCCCAATGGGGCGAACCAAATCATCCTCAGTTCACCACCACTCTCTGTACAAAATTCAAATTTGTACCGGAAAGTCTTACGAAATATACACCCTTTTTTATTCCTTGTGGTACAAGCAAACTAATATCATTTTTCCCGGAAGACAATGATATAGATTCATTCTTTCCCGCTAATCTGCCATCAATCGAAAACCATTCTACAATAAGTTTATCGTTTTTATTTGTCTCAAAACTCAAATGCAATACTGAACTTTGTTCAATCGGATTTGGATAGAACGAAATATTTTGCCCCAAGGGATGTTCCTGAACTGCAGTGAACAAATCGTTGTAATAACGTGTGATTGCAAAATCAAGGTTTGTGACTCCATCGTTCGCTTTTCCTGCCAAAACGATTTTCCCATCTTCCTGGAGAGCCATCGCGTTTGCTTCATCAAAACTTGAATCGATTTGTGTGTACACAACACCGCTGTCGCCGAAAGTATAATCCGGAGTTCCATCCTGGTTGTAACGCATCAGCAGAAAATCGCGGTCATCAAACCAGGAACCGCCACTGGTACCACAAACCAGGATTTTATTATCACTTTGAATTTCCAGATCGAGTCCGATGTCGTTCACTCCATTATTAAAAGTCACCGCTCCATTATTTCCGAATCCTGCATCCAATGCACCTGTGCTGTCGAATTGCATCAGCAGTACATCAAAAGAAAAATCCGGCAACGTTGTTTCTCCGGTGATGACGATTTTTCCATTGGCGGCGAGTTGCATACCAAAAGATTCTTCAACTCCGGCGGTGAGTGACTGGATCACTACACCATCAGTACCAAAAGTTGAATCCAGGTCACCATTGGGAAGGAGGCGGATCAGCAGGACATCAAAGAAAGTAAACGCAGTTTCATAATGTCCTGCTGCGACGATCCGTCCATCACCCATCACACTGATGCTGGTAAGTTCATTATCTGTTCCGGTAACCGCGATTTCAGCCCTGCCATTAATCCCGAAAGTGGAATCAATTTGTCCTTGTTCAGTAAAACGCATCACCATTGGAACATTCCGGTAAATTGTATCTGTATATGTTCCGGAAATAAGAATTTTTCCATCCGACTGTACAGCCATTGCGGAAGCAAAATCATCATTGATGGTAAGATCCACAATTGTTACTCCATTCAAACCAAAAGTGCTGTCCAGTGAACCATTGGGGTTCAGTTGAAGCAGCACTACTCCAAATCCACCGATATGACCGTAGGCAATTCCAGCTACAATAATTTTTCCATCGTTACGGATATAGGAATCGTAAGCATAAGAATCATTCCCGATAAAGAGCTGTACTCTTCCATTTGTTCCAAAAGAAGTATCCGCGCTGCCATCAGTGTTCCAGCGATCCACAACAACACATCCTGTGTAACTTGAGTTTAAGGAAACTCCGGATGCAACGATTTTTTGATCACTTTGAATTCTGACATCATTATAGATATCTTGAAAAATATTGCTGGATTGGATCCGGCCTGTACCGTTAAAAGTTGAATCCAGCATTCCGGCTGTTTGTCCAATTACATTGAACGATAAAATCAAACACAAACTGAAAATGAAGTAGTTTTTATTCATAGGAAATTTTTTAATTGACTGCAAAGAAGCGGGTTTGGATGATGGCCGACAATACTCAATCTTGAGTAATCTGTGAAAAAGGGCTTAGAATTGCTTGTATTTTCGCGGATTTGGTGATGAGTAGTGATTTTTTGGCGCAAAGCTCGCAAAGTAAAAACGCAAAGTTCGCAAAGGGTTATTCAGAAGCCTAAACCAAACTGTGCCACCAGTGAGGATTGTATCAGATAATTTTATTTTCGAGACAAAAGGTGATGAGCTCAGTTGTGTTTTCGAGTCGGGCTTTGGAAAGCATTTTCCTTCGATGCGTGTCTATGGTATGTGGACTCAGAAAAAGTTGTTCTCCGATTCTGTTGCTGCTAAGGCCCTGGGCAAGAAGTTTCAGGATTTCTTTTTCCCGTGTTGAAAAGAGAGAATGTGTTTGTTTGTAATCGAGCAATTCTTCATCCGGGAAAACGATGGTGCTGTCTTCCGGTCCGCTCACATAAAACTGCACGATGTTGGAGCTCTTGAATGTACTGATGTCGATGAAATTATGAATCGTATAAACTCCGCCGGTTTCCTGTGGAATTAATTTGTAGCAGCTTACATCTCCAAGCACACGGATGTAATCTCCATTTTGTTTCCGTATTCGGTAATCGGCTTTGAAGGCATAATCAAAAATATTTCCTTCGAGAACGAGGTCGTTGATGTTGCTGTAAAATTTAAACAAAGCCTCCGCGATGACCGTTCTGTCTTCATCGTGAATGCTGCTAAAAATCAGTCCAGGGGTAAATACATCGTATGGGTAACCAAGTATTTTTTCGATTGAGGGGGAAAGGTATTCCGGAATCATATTCTGGATATCGAGGCAAAGGACAAAGTGATCGTGCATGGTCACCAGGTTTTGCTCATGGATAGCCCTCGCCACATCCGGTCGCTCAATAGCTTTCGGAATGCGGAACCTCACGGTGCGCATTTTTTCCAGGAAGGTTTCGAATTCCATGATTGGGGCGATAAAATCTCCGTTTTAATCTAAAGTAATGAAAAACAAGCTTTTCAAGATTTGATTCAGGAATATCAAATATAGTGAATTATGTGATTTTATTGAATCCTCATAGAAAGGATGGAGGATCATGTCCTTTTTCAATGGATTTTTTAAAATTGCCTTGTATTTTTAGCCAGATTCATTACTTTTGTCGCCCCTAAAATACCTTTGATCTGTATGCTTTAGTCACGTTTCGGCGTGATGGCTTCAGCGGGAAAAAGGTTGGTCTTCGCCTTGAAGGTTCAAAGCGAAGGAACAATCTTCCTTAATTCTGATGAAAAAACCCCTAAAACGGGCAAAATCACCAGAAACTGGAATTCAAAATTGAATTCTTCCTTAGCTCAGCTGGTTAGAGCATCTGACTGTTAATCAGAGGGTCCCTGGTTCGAGCCCAGGAGGGAGAGCGGAGAGTTTCAAGTGGAAGAGTAAGTGGAAGTAGACGTTTTCTTAAAACCTGCACTTACACATATACTTACACCACGAACTCAAAATCTCTGATGAACGGCCACCTTATTCAGGTGGCCGTTTTTGTTTTTATAAGACATTGTTAGTTTCAAGTGGAAGAGTAAGTGGAAGTTTTAAGTTTTCTTGAAACATGCATTGACATACACTACTACAAACTCAAAATCTTTAATGAACAGCCGCTAGAGGAAGGTGGCTGTTTTAGTTATAAGTGGAAGTGGAAGTGGAAGTGGAAGTGGAAGTGGAAGTGGAAGTGGAAGTGGAAGTGGAAGTGGAAGTTTTAAGAAAACATACAATTCTATACCAACTCAAAATCTTTGATGAAGTAACATCCCAATGTCCTGATTTATTAAACAATAGGCTGCTACTCCTTTTATATATTCTCTTTTACAAAATTATTGATATATTTAAATTCAGAACGGAACAAAAGCATAGCGTTTTTAGGCGCAAATTACCTTTGATAGTAATGGTATGAGATATTATCTCCTGATAATTTTTTCTTTAGTTTGTCTGAATCTACATGCTCACTCCTTTCAAAAGCTAATCCATCTCACTACCCACAACGGGCTTTCCGGCAACCGAGCCTGGCATGCTTTTGAAGACAGTAAAGGTTTCATCTGGATCAGCACAACGGATGGATTGAGCCGTTACGACGGGCATTCTTTTAAAAATTACTTTTCGATTCCGGGAGATTCAAATTCTTTGTGTGGCAATGTAATCGCGAATGTACAGGAAAGGTCGGATGGAAAAATTCTCATCGCGACCTCTCATGGTGTTTCAGAATACGATCCGGCAGGGAATTCATTTCGTACCGTTTTCGTCCCTCCTGCTCCTGCTTCCGAAGAATACGCGGTTGGGATAGGACAGATTCTTGTCGATCATCATGACCGGCTCTGGATCGCTACTCAACACGCTGTTTATTGTCTGGATTCTGTTTATCAGAACATGAATTTCCCCTATAAAAACCTGTATGGCAACTCCTATGTATTCAGAATAGAGGAAGACAGCAACGGTAATGTATGGATCAACAAGAGCAATTTTCTCAACAGAGTTACGGTGGATGGAAAAATATTTTCCGTGCAAAATTACAACACGGACCCGGGAAAGGAAGTTTATTCATTTTCTTGTATTGATTTTTTGGTGAATCCGTACAATGAAATTGTTACACTTTCACATGATCAGGAAATAATCCGCTTTGATAAATCCGGTCATGCAACAGTATTGTTTAAATTAATTACTGATGAAAGGATAAATTATTTCGGGATTGCCTGGTCGTCCGGAAATAATATATGGCTGACTACCTCTTCTGACGGAGTATTTAAATACAACTTGTCGGGTCAAATGCAGGAGCACTTTTTTCATATCGACAATCAACCGGGTTCATTGTGTTGGAATGATGTGAAGGATATTGTCGAGGACAACAATGGAAACACCTGGTTGTGTACAGATGGAGGACTGGATGTATTACCATTAACGAAAATAAACGCCATACTGGTCTGCGGGCAGGAACATGATGATTCGTCCGTCATCAATAAGGAACCTCTCAATACTTTTCTGATAACAGATACTTCTGTGTGGTGTGCTGAATGGGGCGGTTCAATTTGTGAGCATCAAATACAATCCGGAAAAAATCATTGGTACTCCACCGGTCCGCAGGATGGCTACAATTATATTTTTGATCTCCTCGATGTGGGTGGTAAACTATGGTTCGGAACCTTTTCCGGTTTGTATTACCTCGATCCTGTTAGCGGAAGAATTGCAAAAATCAGGATTCCTGTTGATGGAATTTTTGCAACTGATACTATTCCGATAACCGGATTTTTCAGAGACAAAAATAAATTTATTTGGATCTCGCTTGGAAAAGGTCTTGGGGTATTGCAAACAGATTCTCTATTTCACTCATGCCGGCATTTTTCCCTGAATCAACCGGGAGAAAATAATTTCCCGTTCCGGAATTTTACATCGATAGCAGAAGATGCAGCTGGTCGTGTGTGGATGGGCCATGCCAGAAGTAAAGGGATTGCAATTTTTGATTATAGCACAGGCTCGTTCCGTTTTAATCGTGGAAAAAAAGGGACGGGATTTGATGAACAGGTAAATTGCTTTTTCGCGACAAAAAATTACATGTGGGTTGGTACTAACAGTGGTGTTTTTAAACTTGACATGAACACTTATGTATTGAAACAGTTCAGTCGTCAGAACGGTCTTCCCTCCAATAACATTAATAGCATATCGACGGACGCGCAGATGCAGCTTTGGGTCGCAACAGTAAATGGACTGTCCCTATTGGATTCTTCAGAAACCCGGATCGTAAATTTCAAAAGTATTGATGGTATTCCGGAAGATGAGATTTCCGCGTTGCATTTTGACAACCAGCAAAATATTATTTACGGACTGTGTACGAATGTGCTATTTTCATTTCACCCTGACAGTGTCATTAAGTCTTCTCGTCCGGTACGTCCGGTGCTACTTTCCTTAAAAGTGATGGGTAAGGAAGTAGCTTTGAAAGAAAATAAAATACTGGAAGTTGATTACCTCGACAAATACATTACCATTGAATACACAACACCTGTTTTTGGAGTAGAAGACCGGCTCTTCTATTCTTACAAACTGGAAGGCTATGATACCAATTGGATATACCTTGGGCAGCATCAGTCAATCGGATTCACAGATCTCCCGACGGGTTCATACCATTTTCGCTTACGTGTATCCAGTGATGGAACTCATTGGCAGGAATCTTCGTCCCCTATTGATATTCTTGTAAATGCCCCTTACTACAAAAAACCATGGTTTATTGTCCTTGAAATTTTCCTTTTGCTGCTGCTGATTGTATCCATTATTATCACGTATTACCGTGTAAAACTGAGCCGGCTGCTGCTTGCACAAAAAATCAGGAACAAAATTGCTAACGATCTGCATGATGACATTGGATCTTCGCTCAGCAGTATTTCGTACATGACGGAATTGGTAAAAATGAAATCCGGAAAGCAGGAATCCGGCTCCGACAGTTATTTGAATCGTATAGGCGAAACATCGCGACGGTTGATTGACAATATGAGCGATATTGTATGGAGCGTAAATCCGGAGAATGACGCGGCGGAATCGCTGATTCAGAGAATGAAATATTTTGTCGCGGAAAATTTAAAATTGAAAGAGATCCATTATACATTTGATGTAGAGCCCGGCACGGAAGCTAAAAAATTCACCATGGAAGAACGCCGGAATTTATATCTGATCTTTAAAGAGATGATGCACAACATACTTAAACACAGTCAGTGCACCCGGGTGGAAATTCAAATTTCTTCATCACGTGAGAGAATCAGTATTTCCGTCCGCGACAACGGTATTGGCTTCAATACTGAAAATAAATATGAAGGAAACGGGTTGAAAAATATGCAAAAACGATCCTTTGAACTCGGAGCTGAATTGACAATCCAATCTGCCCCTGGAAGTGGTTCGCACTTTGTCTTGAGTTTATAGGGACAGCATAAATATGTAGTAATTTTCAGGTATTATCAGACTAACTTTAACCATTCATTCATTAAAGATCACTGCGCAATAAACATTTCAATCGGAATTCACATGCTTAAAATAATCATTTTTGAAGATAATCAACAGCTGAGAGAAATGATGTGCCAGCTAATTAACGGCACTGAAGGATTTATTTGTGTGGGCGCCTATCCGGATGCAGGCGATCTCGATCATCGCGTGGAAAAAGCTGAACCAGATGTTGCATTGATGGACATTGATCTGCCGGGGATTTCCGGTATTGAAGCGACCAGACAAATAAAAATCAAATTTCCCGCAGTAAATATCCTTATTCAATCTGTTTTTTCGGATGAAGACAAAGTTTTTGAAGCAATTTGTGCAGGAGCTTCAGGTTATCTATTGAAAAATACGCCCCCGGCAATGTTACTCAGCGCGTTACAGGATGTGCAATCCGGCGGCTCGCCGATGAGTTCATCCATTGCAAGAAAGGTGTTGCTGGCCTTTCAAAGAAATATGAAATTCGGCAAGAAGGAAAATTTTAATTTGTCCGATCGGGAGATTCAGGTACTTCAATTGCTCGTAGAAGGATTGAGTTACAAAATGATCGCTGAAGCCTGTTCTATTTCATTGGATGGAGTCCGTTTTCATTCACGAAACATTTATGAAAAGCTTCATGTTCACTCAAAATCTGAAGCCATTATCAAAGCCATCAAACACAAGATTGTGTAAAATCCAATTGGCATTTTTCAGTTGAATCTTTTGATTGAGCCTGGATTTACTTTTTTCAAGACTACATCATTGTGCAGTTGTCCTTGTGAAGGGGCGATCTAATTTCGTTGTGCAAATTCATACATTATTTTCGACAAACATGCTACTTCGAAAATAATACATGGACTCATGTATGGTTGGAAAAAATTGCGCTCAGTAAAATTTCTTTCCGAATCGATTGGGATTGTAAGATGAGGGGTGCTTTATCTGAATGAATTTCAAAATAAATATTTTCCATTCTGTGCAGAATATAAAAATATGCCGCATTGTTCCCGGCATTACCAAAGCGGACAATATCATCTAATCAATTTAACATTGTTAATCTAAACTTATCTGTATGAAAAAAATTTACATTACATCATTGCTGTTGTTTTTGTGCAATGCATTTGCTTTTTCACAAATTACAATCATTCTCAGTGGTTGTGGCTCCAATACGTTTACCTATTATTCCACGGACCCGACCGGTAGAAACATTTACCATGATGGAAGCGGACAATATTCCATTGAATGGAATCCGGCATCCAATGAATGGGTCATCGTTTATCTTCCAGGGTTTTCTATCGGTTATTCAAATTCCTTTACTTCTCTTCCCGATCCACCATGTTACGGTGTAGGTACCTGGGCATTGGTCACTCCGGGTTGTGGTGATGTTACCGGGTTTTTTGGGAATTGTCAGTCAACACTGACAGCGGTAGATGAATATACTGAACGTTGGGGTTTTGAATTATTTCCAAATCCCGGCACTGGTCTTTTCCATATGACAGGCCTGGCCGATAAGAGTGAACTTGATGTTTTTGATATGCAAGGAAGAATGATCTTTCATTCATGTATAGCAGGCACACAAACCACAATTGATTTATTGGAGAAAGATAAGGGTATTTACCTATACAGACTCCGTGATATGGATGGGAAAACTTCCCAGGGGAAAATAATACTAAATTAAAGCAGTGCTGAAATTGCCAGTTGACGGCTCCATACGCGGGGATGAAGAAACGCTCCATCTTTATGCAGGTAGCAACCTTGCTTTTTCACTACAACTTTACATCGCATTTGTATTCAATAAATTCTTTTAAAAATCTGGTTCCAATTTTAAAATCAATATCACCCAAAATTTATATTCATTAATTTTTAAACTAAATCACATGAAAATTTTCAAAAATTTATTCAAAGCAGGATTTGCCACTTTGCTTATTTCAGGTTTATTTAGCCTGAATGCTTGTCAGAAAACCGATGACATGAGTCCAATGTCTTCAACCGGAGAAGATCCTTCACTGAGTTCAGAGAGACATTGTAATTCCATTCTTTTCCCGGCCCAGGCACATATGTACGGAAAAAGTTATGGGGAGTGGGCAGCAGAATTATTCAAATGGACATTTCAATTTGATTGTACGCATTCACCCTACCTGGATCAAACCGGAGCATTTCAAAATCAAAATCAACATGGTCATGTATTTTTCCTCGCCGGCGCTCCATCAGGAACTCCGGTCACCCGTTCGGTTACTGTTCCAAGAGGTAAATCCGTGTTCTTCCCGCTGATCTATTATTTTGCAAACACAGGTTGTGGAGAATTGTTAAGCGCCATAGATGGTGATGTAAGAGGTATTGTTCCATACATGGATCAATTGACCCTTACAATTGACGGTCAAACGATAAACAATGTAACGGACTACCAGGCGATTTCACCCATCTTTAATTATGTTGGTGATCCTTGTTTCAACAGTAATTTCTGTATTGATGGAACGCAACAACAAGCTGTCATTGGTGGCTACTGGATTATGCTCAAACCACTTTCCCGAGGTACACATACGATTCATACTACAGGTGGCGCTTCCGCTTTATTCCCGGCAATAAAAGATGTCACCTGGACTATCACACAACTTTAAATCCTTCTCACTCAAACAAGGGATAATGTTCCCTATAATACAAGTCCCTGTTGAATTATTGAAGATTTAAAGATTTATTTTTTTGAGCCTTTTTTATTTAGCGCAGTCGTCTCGCAGAACGACTGCGCTTTTAATTTATAAAAAAAGCCATCACTCTTGTGATGGCTTCAAGGTTTCAATGTTTTGTAATTGATCCTAATGCTTAAGAAGACTTTCTGACAAATTTTGTCAGAATAACTATTTGTTGTCCTTCTATTTTACCTTCTATTTGTGCGGTATTATCGGCAACAAGTTTAATATTCTTCACAACGGTTCCAATCTTCGCGTTGATCTGGGAACCTTTTACATCAAGGGATTTGATAAGGGTAACTGAATCTCCTGTCTGCAACAATGCGCCATTGCTATCGCGGTGCATTTCATCATTTTCTGATTCAAGATGTTCGCCTGTAGCCTTAGCCCACTCCATCTGATCGTCGTCGAAATACATCATATCAATCGCATCCGCAGCCCAGGATTCGTGTTTCATTCTGTTTAGAAGCCGCCATGACACTACTTGCACAGCCGGGACTTCGCTCCACATGCTGTCCTTTAAACATGACCAATGCGCAGGATCGAGTTCTTCTTTCTTCTCGATTTGTTTCAAACACTTTTCACAGACATAAACGCAAGTGCTTGCCTGAATATTTGTATTTGGTGGTACGGTATATACCGAAAGTTCATTCACTGATCCGCAAAGTTCACAGGTATTACCGCTTCTTTCCTTCAATTCCGCTTCAAAATCCATAGTTGCTCATTAGGCGGCAATAGTACGGTTTTTTGACCGGAAGAGGAAATTCTGAACCCTAATAAAAAAATAAATAGTGCTGTTTTTCAGATGTAAAATATTTTTTCTAATATTCGATAATTATTATTTATAAACTTTCTCATGAAAAAATTCATTCTCGCTTTTATTTTATACCTCCACATTTTTCAGCCGGCTAAATCTCAAAGTTTCAGTTATCGGAAAGCAGATTTTTCATGGCCTGCGGAAAAGCCAGTCGCAATTTCAGTTGATCCCGTTTTTGAAAAAGAAGACGCAGTAATTCTTGATGAAAAATGCCTGTATAATATTTCCGGTAACCAGGCTCCGCCATACAATTATATTTCGACCTCAGGAAGGGGTTTTTATGTCGATGAATCCTCCGATAGCAAGTCGCCTATCGTGCAGAAACACATTCGGATTAAATATCTCACAACTGCCGGCATCCAGAAACATAACAGCTTTGCATTGCCTGAGAGTTTTGACCCTTCTCACGATCTGAACATTGTACCATATTTGAAAAGAGACAAAATTCGCCGGCCGAGAGGTGAATTTGAGTGCATCCGCTATTTTTCCGCAAGGATCTGGAAGCCGGATGGTAAAGTGCAGCCCGCAGAAATACAGGAAAACCAGGAAGTAGAGATTCAGCCACGTGCTGGAAGAGATTTGACTTTTTACAATTGGATTTTTAAGATCACTAATCTTCAGGTTGGTGATGAACTGGAAATGGAGTACGCCTATGAAGGGTCTTTTACTTATCAGCCCTCATCTCATTTGTACTTTAACAGTGATCTCCCAAAACAAAATTACCAACTTACTTTTCGACACAAATTAAATGACACCTATATGATTTTCAATCACAATGGGGCGGCTCCGGTGGATACTCAAATTGTTCAGGGAAATACAATGAAATACAAAGATTACATCTACCGGGAGAAAAATTTAAAAGGCGGAATTAACGAAAGCGGAGGCCGTCCAATAAATGAATTGCCATATCTCACATTTTATATTCATCACCTCGATTACGGTCAAACCGGAGATAACAGCGGTCTGGTCATGTATCCTTTACCTTATCCCTGGTGGTATGCGCTATCGCCTTTGCTGGGTTTTGAAAAAGACAATCTGAAATTGCAGCTCAAAAAAATGGACAATTCTACCACTCGTATGAATGCATTCTTTGATGATGAAATCAGAAAAGCCGCAGACACATCAGCCTCCACAATAATGTCAGTCATTCAACATACGATTGCGGATGAATTCAATTACCTTGATGATATAGATTTTATCGAGGGATCTGATAATGGTTTGGAGAAGTTTGGGAAAAATATTGAAAATAAAACGCTCCGTTACATCAGCCGTTTACGATTATATGAGGAACTATTTTTACGTGTGGATCGGGAATATTATTTAACAATTTTACATGACAAGCGAACAGACGCGATTAATCCTGCACAATATGAACGCATGGGATCTGAAGAATTCTGTTATGTGCTTCCTCAAAACAACCAGCTGAATTTCTATTACCCAAAAAGCAGCCGTTTTGGTTACGAAGCGAATGAACTTCCCTTTTATTATGAAAATGTAATTGCACCACTGGTGCCACAACATCTTCCCGCTACTCAGAAAAAAGATGTTCTGCCTGATGTTGAATTTAAATTTATTCGAACACCAAAAAGTGATCATGCTGACAATACAAGAAGAACAAATGGGCTGGTTCAAATATCTCTTGATTCGTATTCAGCGAATACAAAGGGAAAATTAAAACTGAGCGGACAATTTTCTACACTAACCAGAGGTTACTTTTTATACGAAGCAAAGGACACTACCATTAGTCCGAATTACTACAAATCGGTTCTTGATCTGGCCGATGCCGGACAAAAGGCAACAATAGAAAAAGATGAGATAAGCTCCGTATTTCCTTACAATGCTTCATTTACTTATAGTTTTCGAAAATCAAATTTTGTAAACAAAGACAAAGAGGGCGATTACACTTTTTCACTCAATGAATGGTTTAACAATTATGTAGACGATAATTTTTCAGCTAAAAACAGAAATCTGAATTATTACCCTGACTTCAATTCTGAGGATATCCATCGTTTCATGCTTCAGTTCGATCAACCCGTAGAATTACTGGATGCGGGTGAATACAATGATACGATTGCGAACGGGTTCGCGCATTACATCAGACATATAGAACAAAAAGACCCTCAAAATATTTTAATCGAAAGCACATTAATTGTTCATTCCGAAATTGTACCTGCTCAAAATGCCGGTGACGTACAAACCGTCTATGATGCCATCCGAAACTGGAATAAAAGGACCTACCGTGTCAGAAAACTGTGATGGTGTACCCGAACTTCGCAGTGTCACCGGATAGTCTTACATCGTGTTTTCCTGCAGGTATCCGGAAATAGAAAATAAATATTTTTAAGCACGGCTCCTGATCTTGCTTTCCTTTCCTATTTGTAAAATTGAACCGTTCATTTTTCCAGGGACCAATAAAAAATTAATTGGGCATCAAAATATTTGCATCTTAAGGATCGTTAACAAGCAATAGAAGATTTCCCGGAACGATTTTAGTTTTTCTTTTTCAATTCGCGGAGAATGGATTCACGCTTACTTCCTATTCCAATTATTTATCTATTTCTAAAAAAGGGAGGTCACCATGATTCCGAACAAACCAATTCGCCAGCCGAATCAGGTCGCGAAAACAATTGTAGTATTGACAGTGGGTAGTATGATTTTAGGATCCGGGATTTATTTGTTTCTGCATTTTCGAAATTCCGGGTTGAAGGAATTAAATAGTGAGATGCAAAGTAGCTCCGGTACAGCAGAACATGCGCATGCTATCGATTCGTCAGATTTTGTGCTGTCTGAAAGGAATGCGGATGCTGATCCGGATTTTAAGGATTTACTTTTACCTCACGCGTTTACTGATCGCATCACCGACCCTGTTTTCCCGGCAGGCGTTCATCCTCCATTTCCGACTATAAATACTGAATTACAAAAATCAGTAGTGAATGCGAATGTCGGGCAAATTCTTACCACGAAACACAATTCAAGCATTCAGATTCCTCCAAGGGCCTTCCTGGACAAGAACGGGAAAATTGTTGAGGGAGATGTGGACGTGAAATTCAGGGAATATTATAATTACCTGGATATCTTCCTGAGTGGAATCCCGATGAATTATCTGGATGGCGATTCCGCTCAACTTGAATCTGCCGGAATGATCGAGCTTACAGCCTCTAAAAACAATGAGCGATTGTATGTAAATCCCGCGAGTAAAATAAATGTCATGCTCGCCTCCATGAAAGATTCAAAAGATTTTAATCTGTATTACTTTGATTCGTCCAAAAATAAATGGGTGAATAAAGGGAAGGATAATGTGATTACACAGCAAGATGGAAGAAGCAGCTGGCAGCAGATGAATAAATTAAGGGATTCGACTGAAAAGAAATTCGCTTTTAACGCGAACAAATATCCAACCCGACTGATTTGTTCTGAATACCCCGTGGCGAAAAGAAATTTCTTCTGGGAGAAAAAGAAAGAACCGGATCACTTTGTATTCCGGATTACATCTCTGAACAAATCGGTACCTGAATTGAAGTTGATCGGGTCGACTTCCTGGGCTTACCTGGGTGAAGACGCGAAAGAGATACACCAAAAATTGTTTTACAAACCGGTGAATGATTCTGTAAAACGACTGCAGCCACGCACATGGAATAATTTTTCCATTGAAGAAACCCCGGAACCGGATTTATTCAGGCTTACTTTGTACGATGAACAATCATCTGTTTCCATAAATATTGTCCCTAAATTCCCCACTGAGGTCAATCGAAAAAGATTCAAAAGCAAAATCGGTTCTTTCCAGTCGATGCAAAAAGACCGGTATGAAGGCGATCGTATCGCTTTCGAAAAATTCAAACAAGACACAACAAAATACTTCGCGGAAAACGGCAGATACACAGTAACCAGTGTTTCCACATCGTCATACGTTGTTCGTCAGTTTCAGATTGATGGATTTGGTATCTGGAATTGCGACCGGCCACTTAGCATGCCAAAAGGAAGAACTGTGTATGCGCAATTTGTGGACCAGGACGGAAAGAAGCTGGAACTAGCAGCGGTTTACCTGGCGGACAAAACAAAGAATACAGTTTATACCTATTCATACCAGGGTCAGAAGAATTTTCGATTTGATCCGACCTCGAAAAATTTAGTCTGGGCTGTTTTACCGGATGGACGACTTGCTGTCATTAAACCTGATGAGTTTAAAGAGAAATACTCCAATGCGCGAAGTAACTGTGTGTTTAAATTCGCGGTGAGTAAAAACGCGATATCCACGAAGGATAATTTGAAAGAAAAACTGTCTTTTGACAGCTAACATTTTAAAGAAAACTTTCCAGGCACGTTTCGTTTAACCAGAGTGAATTCCGGAACCTTAAAATGGTTTCGGAATTTTTTTGCTTTTATGAGGTTGTGGTTTTATATCATTCATAAGATGTTTGATGAAAATTATATCTTATGGCAACAAATTAAAAAAATTTTTAACAGGGGGGGGGGGGGGGGGGGGGGGGGGGGGGGGGGCGGGGGGCCCCCCCCTTTCCTTTTTTTTCCCCATCCCCAATCGTTTTGGGGGTTTGGGGGGGGAAGGAAATGGGGAGGGGGGGGGGGGGCGGGGGGGGGGGGGGTGGGGTTTTTTTTTTTTCCCCCCCTTTTTTTTTGGGGGGGGGGGGGGGGGGGGGATTTTTTTTCCCCCCCCCTTCCCTTTTTTTTTTTTTTTTTAAAGGGGGGCCGGGGGGGGGGGGGGGGGGGGGGGGGGGGGGGGGGGGGTTTTTCCCTTTTTTTTCCCCCTTCTTTTTTTTAAAACCAATGGGGGGAAAACAATTAATTAAATTTAATTTCCCGGCCTTTTCTTCCCCCCGGGTGAATGGCCATCTGATCAATATTCAATTGAAGATCAAAATGCCTCAAGAAATAATTTTACAATAAATCCAGGGAAAGAACGATTTCGAAATCAGGGTAAAAATACAATTTCAGCGATGGTGGGGTCTTTTAAATCAGCGGTGTCAAGGTTGTCCAGAAAGGATGTCTCACGATTTGGATGGCAAGCACGATTTCATGATCATGTAATACGTTCACAATTTGAATTTGATTGTATCTCCAGTTATATAAAAAACAATCCACAAGAATGGGAAAGAAAAAAGAAGATTTGTTGAAATTTTTGTAAATGGAATTCTCCTCAGGTCATTGATAGACAACAAAAATACCTGAATGATTGATTCTGGTAATTTGTGCAGGATTTCTCAAAAATTGGAATAGCCTATCGTCGATAAACTGTACAGAAATCGTTAACCTCATCAAGAAAATAGAATACATTTGCCCCCATGAAATATTTCAATTTACTGTTCATTCGCCCCACCATTCTTTGTGTCTTTATTGTCTTGAATATTTATTCCAGCTCATTTGCGCAAATCAAATCTACAGAAGAATATAATTCCAGCCGTCTTGGTTTGATGCGATCGGAAGAGAGTATGAAATTATCTTACCGGATTAACTTCTCCGTTGAAGAAGATAGCGCGGAAGCATATTTGTTTAAATTAAAAGCAGAAGAAATAAAAAGAACCGGTTCGCAATTTCCTCCTGCCCATAATTTTCTGACAGTTAAACCTCTCATTGACGCTTCTCCCCTTCTTCCCATTTTTAAAAAGATGCCCAAAGGGGCAGTCCTGCATGCGCATCCCGGTGCGATTGGAGATTTTCATTGGCTCATTCAATACGCTACATATCTTCCAAATTGTTATCTCAACACAGGCAAAGACACAACAAAAGAAGTGAATGGCGCGATGCGTTTTTTTTCATCACCACCATCAACGGACTGGAAATCCATTGCTGCACTTCGTGCGGCTTCGGGTGATGCGACAAGGTTTGACAAAGAACTGTATGAAAGCATTACACTTGGTACAGAAGATCTGGACAAACCCGACATCTGGGCTGAATTTGAAAAATGTTTTTCAAGGATCGATGGTTTGCAGTCATATGAAGCCGTATACTCAGAATGGAACCGAAGAGAATTAATGGTGATAGCGGATGAAAATGTTCAATTGCTGGAACTGCGTTCATTCCTGGGAGGACCTTGTGGTTATGATCAGCAGGGAAAAGGGCCGGATACAGCTATTTTTATGTATCAGAATTTTGTGAATCAGATAAGGGATAAGCACAGGGATTTTCAGGTGCGCTTCATTTTTACCCGAATGAAACAAAATGGCGGACCGGAACTTACAGCATCCTTGCAGGAAGCACTTCGATTAAGGGAAAAATATCCTCAATGGATAGCAGGTTTTGATCTGGTTGGAGAGGAAGATGCATTGCCTGATCTGAGTACCTGTGTTGACCAGTTTATTTCCATAGAGAAAGAAGCCCGAAAACGCGGCGTCAGTCTTCCGTATTATTTTCATGCCGGCGAAAGCAACTGGACGAATAATTCAGACATCGTAGACGCGCTGATGTTGAAAAGCAAACGTATTGGCCATGGTCTCGCCTTGATCAAACATCCCCGTTTGATGGAACGAGTTAGGGACAAAAGAATAGCCATTGAAGTTTGTCCCGTGAGTAATCAGGTACTTGGTTATGTTTCGGATTTAAGAAATCATCCGGCAGTGAATTGGATCAGGAGTGGTTTGCCGGTAACATTAAATCCTGATGACCCGGGAATGATGGGCTATACTTTCTCCTATGATTTCTATGAAGCCTTTATGGCCTGGGATCTGGATCTCGCGGATCTAAAAATGCTGGCCATCAATTCCATTAAATACAGTTCACTCGGGGAAGTTGAGAAAACCGTGACAATGGAAAAATGGAAAGAGAAATGGAATCTGTTTATCCGTGAATTAAACGAGGATGCAAAGAAAAACTGAACATTGAGTTTGATATTGCTGACGAATGAAGATTCAAAGTACAAACACTGATCCCTTCATCCTCTCATTTCATATAGCCCATTTTCTTCCAGGCGGCTACTCCTTTTTTCAGCAATGCCGCCAGTTCCTTTTCATCGATTTGTTCGGGCTTCTTGATATTAAAACAGGTTTTCCCTTTAAGGGTCTTGATCATGGTAGGTATGATGTCGTTAAATTCTGCATGCATGTACATTGGGAAAAAGTAAAAACTGACCATGTCTTTTCTTGCAACGAAGCTCGAAAAATACATTCCGGGTACAATTTTCTTGTCATACCCATAAGGCACCGGTTTGTTTCCCATCAGCTCCATACTTTCTTCAGTCTCCTTAGAAATTACCATGGGTGGGGAACATTTCCTGAGCGCGGATTTCAGTTTCTTTAATATTTCCGCTTTTACTTCCGTACTGAGGGGCATAATTTTTTTTATTTGATCAAATATAAATTTAAGATTTGAGTTTTCAAATGCCGGAAGGGTTCGGCAATTTCAATTGGATACAATATTCATAGAACTAATCGAAATTGACTTATCTTTAAGTTTCTAATATTTTCAATATTCTTCATTCGAACATCCATGCCATCAGCATTTAGTCATGCCTTCGCGGCTTATGTACTTGGAAAAACAACGAAAGGGGAAACTTATTAAAATTAATTTTTCTTGGAGCTATCTGCGCTGCTATTCCGGATCTTGACGCAATCGGATTTCATTATGGTGTTCCTTACGATTCACTCTGGGGTCATCGTGGAATCACCCATTCCATATCATTCTCCCTGCTGCTCGCATTCATTGTTGTTTCCGTATTTTATAAACGCGAAAAGCCTTTTACAAAGAATTACTTCTCTTTATTGTTCTATTTTTTTCTGGCAACACTCTCGCATCCTTTACTTGACATGCTCACCAATGGTGGTCTCGGTGTCGCGCTTTTTGCGCCATTCACAAATGAGCGATACTTCTTCCCATTTCATCCGATTCGTGTGGCACCAATAAGTGTTGGTGGTTTTTTTACTTCGCGAGGCTGGGAAGTATTCAAAAGCGAATTTATCTGGGTGTGGATACCCGGATTGATTCTTTTGCTGATTGTAAAAATAATTAAGAAGGGAAAATAAACTGTTTCCTCAGGACAGCGTTCGCATGTAAAGAACAATCGCTACAAGAACTACCAATACCGTTACCAGGATACCAATAAACCTTCTGTGTCGTGCAACTTCTTCTTTGAGATGAGTACTGTTTAGAATATTCCGGATTGAAATTTCCAGACGGCTGAATGAATCGTGACTATTTTTTGTCACGTAATCATCGGCACCTGCTTTGAGTGTATTCGCTGCAAGCGTTTCGCTGTCTTCAGAACTAAGGAAAATAACTGGAGCTTTGTATTCATTGCGAAGTTTCATCATGATCTGAATACCTCTCAAAGCTTTTGGATTTACAGAATCCAGATTGTAATCGATGATGAAAAGATCGGGTTTGATATTAATCTTTTGAATCGCTTCCTCACCGGTTGTATAAATCAATACATCAGAATCCGGAAAAGTCATGTTTAAAAAATCCTTAATCATTTCAGCTGTAGCGAGGCTGTCTTCAATCAGAACGAAACGTAATGTACTCATTGCAATAGTTTATAAATGTTGAACAGGATTTGTTTGTGGAATTTAATCGGGAGGGGAATTCCAAATTTAAGAATTTTTTCTTCATTGAATGGACTATCGGAATATTTCAGAAACCGTTTCGATGCTCTCGTATCCCCCTTTACAAGCCTGAATTTTCTCCTTTAAAACGACCCAATTCATTGTTTACCAGCCCTATGCAATTCAAGTGCAATTCCTACCCTTCATTCAGCAGGATATCGAGTATGTTTTCAACTTTTCCGTCTTCATAATGGACGATGGTAAGGGCTGAGATTTGTCCTTTGACGGAAAAATCTTTTGAGTTCCATTCATCAACCCATGTTTTTACAGAATCCTTATCGGTTGAATTTTCAATTCCAAGATGCGGAATGAAATCTATATCGAATCGGTGATTTTCTTTAAAAGTATCGCTATAAAATATTTCATACAGCTTTATCAGTGAGCTAAAACCCTCATCCGGTACTAGAAAGACATGGTACTGATTGCTGAATGCATCTTTGTTGATGACCACGCTTCGAAGCACAAATGAAAATTTCCTGTCTTCCTGTGCTTTTGAAATTACTTCCGATATAAAAATGTTTTCAGGAATTTCTTCTATAGGAAAATCGAAAGTGAAATGTGGTTGAACAACATGGTAATACAAAACATTGTGTCCGCTTCTGAAATTTTGAATTTCATCAAAGTGGGCCTTACTAAGTTGA
This sequence comes from Bacteroidota bacterium, assembly GCA_016720935.1. NCBI lineage: Bacteria > Pseudomonadati > Bacteroidota > Bacteroidota bacterium. Next base: position 217,369 of record JADKJP010000002.1, on the reverse strand, counting down.
GGATATGCTACTACTAATAAGGCAACTTGTGTTTAAAATTTTAAGTCCGATAATGTCTCTTACTTTTATAAAGTCTTGTCAGGACATGAGACGCGTCAGTAAAAATCCGGAAAGAAGTGTGAGCATTAAAAATACAACGATTCCGATGAAGCGTCTTTGTTTAACGATATCCCTTTGCAGATAAATATTGTGCAATACATTGTGGATAGCGATTCCCAGACGATTGAATGAGTCCTGATTATTTTTCGCCACATAATCATCCGCGCCATACATGATCGCGTTGGCGGCAATGGTTGCATTTTCCTGTGAACTCAGAAAAATCACCGGAGCATCGTGTTCATCGCGAAGTTTCATCATGATTTGAATTCCATCCAGTGCATTTGGGTTCACAGAATCCAGATTGTAATCAATAATAAAAAGATCAGGTGTGATGGTTGTATTACTGATTGCCTCCTCTCCTGTCGCATACAGCGCGAGTTCGGCTTTTGCATAATTTGTCTGAATAAAATCTTTGATCATTTCAGCATTCTGCCGGTCATCTTCAATCACTACAATTCTGAGAGCGTGCATAAAAAGGAAATTAAAAAATTCTAAAACAAAAGACTATCGCTGAAACAGGCCAGTGTACTTCAAATTTATTCAATATTTTGGAATTCCACCTATCCGATTGTAAAGAAGATCTGCTTCCATCATAATTGAACGTCCCTTGTTCAAAACTATTTGACGAAAACCCAATCAAATTGTCCATTCTTCTAATTTTACAACGTTCCGGAAAATGAGCATCCGGTATCTCACATTCATTAACCTGAAGAACAAAAATGGGAAACACCAACCAGGCTATCAGCAAAGGGGCGCTGCCAACACTTGTAACTGTATTCTTTTTCTGGGGATTCGTGGCGGCTTCGAATGGAATATTTATTCCATTTTGTAAGTCTCACTTTAATCTCGATCAATTTCAATCACAGCTGATTGATACGTCTTTCTACGGTGCATACTTTTTCGGTTCCCTCCTGCTTTATCTGTTTTCTGCCATTTCCGGGGTGGATATTCTCAACAGAATCGGATATAAAAACGGCATCATCATCGGACTGAGCATGTCTGTTGTCGGGGCTGTATCACTTGCATTTATCGCATCCGGGGAGCATGCGACATTTGGAATGGTACTCACTTGTTTCTTTATCATTGCTCTCGGATTTTCGTTACAGCAAACTGCAGCACAGCCTTTCGCCATTGCACTCGGGAATCCGGCAACTGGAGCCCATCGATTAAATTTCGCGGGAGGTGTAAATTCGCTGGGAACATTACTCGGTCCACTGGCAGTAAGTTATGTTTTGTTCGGAGATCTGAACAATGAAGGCACTGCCACGATTCAATCGATACGAACCGTATACCTGATCCTTGGCGGCTTATTTTTTCTTGTCGCTTTTTTCTTTTTGACTTCTAAAAAACTTCCTACTATCCGGCTTGAGGAGCATGTTGAAAACAGTTCAAAGGCGATGTCTTTACTCTTCATGATCGCGGTTCCTACCATTGTCCTTTTGTTTTTCAATACCATGTTTGGTGAAAATGAAAAAATATTTCTGGTACTGGGCTCGCTGGTCATCATCCTTGGTTTATTGTTTTACGCGCTTTTTGCGGCACAAAAAAGTCCGAAAGGCTGGGGCGCGATGCAATACCCTCAACTCGTACTCGGCATGATCGCGATTTTCGTGTATGTCGGAATGGAAGTAACCGTTCAAAGCAATATGGGCGCATTGTTGCGTCAGCCTGAATTTGGCGGACTGGACGCGAAATTTATTTCACAGTTTATTTCTCTCTATTGGGGAAGTCTGATGATTGGACGATGGACCGGAGCCGTTGCCGTATTCAATTTGAAAAAATCAACGAAGCAAATTCTCACAGTGCTAGTTCCATTGATTGCTTTCGCGATTATTTTATTTGTGAATTATCTCCGCGGAAACGATGTTACAAATCTTTATATCTATATTATTTGTGTACTCTTTTTGATTGCGGCATTTTTCTATGCGAATGAACGTCCTGCACGCATGCTGTTTACGATGGCGGCATTTGGATCCATTGCCATGTTGATTGGTTTATTGACCGAGGGACAGGTAAGTACATTTGCTTTCATCAGTGGTGGTTTGTGCTGTTCAGTCATGTGGCCTTGCATCTTTGCTCTGGCAATCGCCGGACTCGGAAAATATACCAGCCAGGGATCCGCATTTTTAATCATGATGATTCTTGGTGGAGCGATCATTCCTCCTGCTCAGGGAGTTATTTGTGATTTCGATAAAATCAGCCCTGGAGGAATTGGCGGACTTAGCTATACTCATTTTAGCTACGTCGTACCTTTGATTTGCTTTGTTTATATGGTGTGGCATGCATTACGCACGAAAAAAATTCTCAAGGCACAGGGTATGGATTTTGATCAGCAGGTATCAGCCGGGCACTAAGCAAATATTTAGGAATCAATAATTAAGGGTGAAATTTATCCTTTGAATTTCGTTTAAAAGGGCTGTAAAACCAACTTGTTCCGTGGCGTTTTTTCTATTTTCTTTTCTAAAAGGTTTGTTATCTTTAATCAATTGATACCGAATGCGAGCCCCTGGTCAGTTCTGGCGATTATGTTTCAATCAAATACCTTTTATTGAAGATTGAAGTTTTCTCAACCAATTTTGATTTAGCATTTGTGGTCGTAATATATCCATAAATCGATTTCCACAACGTTAATTCACATGACTATGAATTTTGCACTCAATCCTCCGGAAGGAGTTATCGGTTTTGAAGAATTGATGAACAGGATTGTGGATGGGGTTGTGGCCCTTGACACCAAAGGTGTGTGCACTTATCTCAATCCAACTGCAATTTCTGTTCTTTCAAAATATAACTTAGACATTCTTGGCAAGAATATTCTTGATGAGTTTCATTTGATCGAGAACCAGGAATTTTACAGGGCTATCCAAAAAGCACAGGAGACACAGAAAGCGCACTTTCTTGAAGACTATTATCCTACCTACAATAAGTGGTATCATTTTTCAATTTATCCTTCCACAACGGGTACAACTTTAATTGTAAAGGAAATTACTGATCAGAAAAAGGTCTGGAATCCCGTTTTTGAGACGGATAAAAAATACCAGATTCTGTTTGACAAGAATCCAATTCCGATGTGGGCGGTGGATATTAAAAGTTTGAGTTTTATTGACGTCAATCAGGCAGCTGTTAATCATTATGGTTATTCCAGAGAAGAGTTTTTATCCATGACATCATTTGATATCCGGCCGGAAGAAGAATGGGAGAATTTTAAACAGCATGTAAAACAAACGAATGATCAGGAGAGCTATAGTGGTATCTGGAAGCATCAAAAAAAAGATGGTTCAATAATTTTTGCAGAGATCTATTATCATACAGTTGTCTTGCACGAAAGACGCATACGTTTGGTCCTTTCTATCGATGTCACTGAAGAAATTCTGGTTAAACAAAAATTAAAAAGCAGCGAACAACGATTCCGTGCATTGGTTGAAGGTTCTGAGAATGCGATTTTTATTGTGGACGAGAACGGGAAAAATCTTGAAGTGAATCACAGTGCTACAAGTTTGTTGGGTTATTCGGAATCTGTTTTGAAGAGCTTCAACATCATGCAGCTTTTTGACTGTACGGATGAGCAAAAGGTTATCTGGTTTGACATTTTCCGGAATGGGACAACCGGGCTAACATTAAAAAATCTCATTTGCCATGATGGTACCATAGTACCCGTTGAAGTTGCCGGAACAAAATTACCGGATGGCCGGATTATTTTCACCATAAAAAATATCAGCGAAAAAATCCGTAATGAAAATGAGATCCGGAAATCAAACGAACGGTTCAATTACGTATTGAAAGCTACAAACGATGGAGTTTGGGAGGCTAATTTGAAAACCGGGGAAGCCTGGTGGAGTGATCATTTGTACGCCATGTTGAAGTATAAACCGGGGGAATTTCCAATGGATGCGGCAACATTTGAAAGCTTGATTCATCCTGATGACCGGGCAAGAGTTATGAATGGTCTGGCCAATACACTAAAATCAGACAGTCCGTTTTGGTCCGACGAATTCCGGGGAAGATGTTCTGATGGAAGTTACGGTATTTATTATGACAGAGCTTACATCCTGCGCAATGAAAAAGGAGAACCTGAAAAAATGATTGGGACTGCCATGGATCTGACAGGTTTGAAAAAATACGAAACGGATCTTGCTGAAAGCGAAAATCGTTTACGAACCATTGTTCAATCAGAACCGGAGTGTATCAAAACAGTTGATGCAAATGGAATTATACTTGAAATGAATCCTGCCGGAATGGAAATACTGGAAGCTTCCAATGCATCACAAGTTGTAGGGAAACGGGTTCTAGATATAATTAATGAAAATTACAGAAAAACATATGCCGAAAGTTCTGAACTTGTTTTTTTGGGACAATCCTTCAAGCAGGAATTTGAAATTACCACTCTTCGTGGTAATCGCAAATGGGTGGAATCGCATGTTGTTCCTCTACGAAATTCCACAGGGGAAATCACTTCTTCTCTTGCAATTTCACGCGACATCACGGCAAATAAAAAGGCAGAACAGGAAATGATTCTCATGAATGAAAGGCTTAGGCTTCTTTCTTCACATCTGCTCAATGTACGCGAAGACGAACGTACTCTCATCGCCCGTGAAATTCACGACGAACTGGGTCAGCAGCTCACCAGTCTGAAAATAGATTTGTCCTGGTTACGTAAAAAGTTGCCGAATGCTGACCATCAAGTGGATGACAAAGTACAAAGTATGATTTCTCTGATAGACGATACTGTGAAATCTGTTCGTCGAATTTCAACCGAACTTCGTCCTGGAATTCTTGATGACCTCGGACTGATCGCCGCACTGGAATGGCAAAGTCAGGAATTTGAGAAACGTACCGGAATAAAAACAGATTTTTCAACCAGCATTGGAGAAGAGGGCTACGACAAATCCATGGCCACAGGCATCTTCCGTGTTTTCCAGGAATCCCTCACAAATATCGCCAGGCATTCCGGAGCGACAAAAGTTAAAAGCTCCCTACTCCAAAAAAACGGAACTATCACTTTGTCGGTGAGGGACAATGGACAGGGTTTCGATAAAAATAAATTAAAAACGATCAAGACTCTTGGACTCATGGGTATGCAGGAACGTGCCATGATGATGGGTGGAGATTTGAAAATAGATTCTGGTGACGGTACTCAAATTGTTTTAATAGTGCCGATTCAAAAACAATCCTGAAATACATTCTGATTTGTTCAATCCGGCCGAACAAGAAAATGTTCAGTTGACTGAATTGTTTTATTTGTCTTTTATTCTTTGGGGAAATCCATAAAACACGTCACTAAAATATTTATTTAAAATTGATACTTTTGTATCAAACCAAACTAAGCTATTTATGAAACATCTCATCATTGCCCTCTTGTGCCTGTGTGGAGGGAATGTATTCTCCCAGAAGAATGCAAAAGAAATCAAGTATGACAAAATTTATTACAATGGAACAAAATATGAAACAGAAGAACTGAATATTACCATTTTGGATGCAGTATCGACAGATGCTGAAATAAAATTTAAAATCCGTTTGACAAATAAATCAGGCGACTTTATACTCTACAAACCGGAAGAAAGTAAATTCATCATCGACGGTAAAGAAAGTGCTCCAACAGAGAAATGGGTAGAAGTAGAGCCATTTGGAACTGCAACCCGCGTCATTAATCTGAAAGGTGCCGGATACAATAAAATTAAAAATTATTCATTCCAGATTGATGGTTTGTATCGAATTCCTGCTTCCAAAAAAGGAATCCCTGCGAATGATTTCAAATTGCCCCCCACTCAGAATCAATTGACTGTTGGAAAATTTGATGTCAGCATGGATAAAATTGAAAAGGAAACGGACAAGACATTTGTAAAATTTAAATGTACATATTCCGGGGACCAGATTGGAGTGATCTATCCTTCCAGAATTTCTGTAAAAATGCCTGATGGAAACGATTATGCCACCATTCTCTCAACTGCAAAACCCATTTTAGTAAATAAGGGCGAAACAGCAGCATTTCTTGCAAAATGGGATCGTATGCCCGGAGGTGCAGCAAATGACATGCAAAAAGTAGAAATGTTAATTCGCTGGAATGATACATTCACCGAAAACTCCATTGAAAAAATGAAAGGCAGCGCTCTCGATATCACGTTTGATGAGAAGACCAGTAATGAAAAGGGAAAATAGACATTTTGGATTGTTGATTTTAGATTGTTGATTTTAGATTGCTGATTTTAGAATATAAAAAAGAAAGCCGTGCAATTGCACGGCTTTCTTTTTTTGGAAAACAAAAAAACAACATGAGCACTTTCATCGGCCAGTCACCTGCAATCTGGAATGATAATCTCCCTGATCAGTGATGCAACGGATTTCATAAATACCGGAACTAAGTTCACCAAGTTCAAGTGTGAATTCATTCACTCCCGGATTTTCCGAAATCACTTCTCTACCTTGCATATCGTAGACTTTTACCATTTTCAGATTGGCATCGTGTGCAAGTACAGTTACTTTATCTTTTGCAGGGTTAGGGAAAATGAAGAATTGCGGGGTTGGATTTTTAATTCCCGGAACGCCAAGCAATGGGTTTATAGTTATGGTGTCATTCAACCTTCCAATAGCCATAGAATATTGAGTGTATGTAAGCGCAGTTACATTGGAGATACTGAACAATGCATCGCTGATGGTTGAGATATTGTCTACCACTACCACATCGAATAAAACCAGATGGCCGAATCCTCCATAAATGTTTTGATGATCCGTTCTGCACAATGCAAAATCCACGCGGCTTTCAGCGACATTATTTTTCACAAATCCAATCATGTCAGTACCGATCGTCCCGAGCCATGAACCGGTAAAATCCGCATGGAGTGAGCTGCCATTAATCAGTGAAGGATCATAAAAGACACTGAAGGCGATTCCGTATAGACTATCCACCGGAAGATTTTGTTCGCCGAGCATGACATCAACGAATACAGTAGCGGAGGGAGCCACCGTATCCGGAGATGCCACCAAGGTCAAAGGAGGTAATACTGAATTAATATGATTTGGAAGATTGCTCAGTCGAGCAGGGTGATTCAAACTATAATTCTGATTCACGGCAAGCGTATCTGCGTAGTCTACTACTCCATTCCCATCGCAATCCGCATGTTTCATATTGACCGCACTGCTAAACCAGTTGCCAAAATCATTTGCCGGCTGAGCAGCCCATGCTAGCGATGCACCGCTGCGGACTGGTCCTGTTTCACCAAACGCGATTCCAATATTGAGGATGTCGAGGTTATTACAATCCAGATCGTAATTGGCATCACCGGGCCATACATCCGAAAGAACAGTACACGGAGTAAATTGCCAGCCCGTATTTCCGCCAAGGTCAACGCAACCTTGTCCGGCATAAAACTGTGCGCCTCCACTTGCAGGAACATTACTTAAGATTACATCACTGAGACACACCTGTCCGGATGATTTTATCAGGTTCATCGAATTTCCGCCCTGGATCAGGACGGGAAAAGCGGGAGTACCGTTAGCGATCAGCTCACTGCCGATTGTGACCGAGTAAGCCATGTTTACAGTCTTTCCCGGATTGTTGAGAAACAATGTATCAGTATAAGCAAATTGAAAAGTCAAATTCCCGAATGCTACAACTTTCTGAATTGTATCTATTGAAGCGTATCCGGAATAACTCATATCTCCATAGGCTGTAAGTACTCTGCAATTTACATCTGTCATCAGGAATGTAAGTCCGTCATTCATCACTGTGATATCACGGAATGTGCCGGAGCATCGGAACAAAAGCATGCCGTTAATGCTGTGGGCTGGAGGGAAGATCTGACAAACAACATCAGTTGAATTGGTATTGCTGATAGATCCTTCGATATAAAAATTAGCGACAGTGAGTGTAACAGGGCCACTCAGGAAATTAGTGCCAGGAGCACTGTGAATACTGGATGCACTCAGATCAAAACCATTTACATCAAAACTTCCTGCATGTATATTCAGTTCAGTCGCATAGGTCGGATCATTTTGTTGAATTGTTCCTGTTCCATCCACAACAATATAATTCAATGCTGTTCCATCAGTTTGAATAAAGCCTCCGGTGTTGGATGGATTGAGATATAAGTTTTGCAAATTCCAATTCATACCCTGAGTCAGGTAAATTGAATTGAACACACTTAAGTTATCGCCACTCACGGTTACATTTGCTCCTGCATTCTGAAAATTAACGATGGAAGCAGATGCATTCGACACATCCATAGTCAGCGTTCCGCCAGAAAGTCCGGAATTCTGATCTATTATAACAATGTCAACGGCAGTCGGCGCGCATGCTCCGCCACCTCCTCCACTGCTCAGTGACCAATGAATCGGGTCGCTCCAGTTTCCATTTCCACCAACCCAATAGACAGTTCGGGGAGCAATTGAATTGATTGTCCATCCACTGTTATTTCCGGCATCAACACTATTGTTGGCGGTGAATGTACCTCCACCTGTAGCATTGATATCCCTGATTTGTACATAATCCAGGATATGGTTACCGGAAGGAGACGAGATGTTCGCGATATCTCCTGAGCTGGAAGAACGAATGCTAATCAGAGAATTGCAATTCGCATATGTCACAATCGAATTCGCAATACTAAGTGTCGTTCCTGAATCCAGATTCAAAGCGAAACCGGAGTTGAACAAACTCAAAGAGTCGATTGACATATCCGCATGAAAGGTGGTTTCCCCATAAAAATCTCCTAGCACAAAAGTACAGCTGCTGTCAATTTCAAGCGTGCCGGATGAAGCAATAGAATGGCTGCTTACAGGTGACAGGATTACTCCATCTTGCATGAATGTAATACTTTGAAAATTCCCGGGCTCAAACAACACTCCATTATTTCTGTTGAACAGGAGGTGGGCAAATGCAGAACCGGTCACTGTACCATTCAGTGTGAGTTCTTTTGAAGAAAGTGTAGCGTTTGTTGCATCCAGGGTGGTGCCGGAGTAAGCATTGATGATATTGGCATCCATCCGATAGCTATTCATATCGAGCGATCCTGACTCCACATATATTTCAGATGCGAAGAGCGAATCCTGCAACTGATAACTTCCGCTTCCAAGAAAATCAGCATAGTTCAATGCAACACCGGATGTGGTGATTGTTTGACCGGGCAGATCGGAAAGGAATCGGAAACTAATTACACTACTTCTAACCAAAGGATCGAGCGTCAATGAACCGTGCACAGAGATGAATGTTGCTTGAAGAAGCGGACTTGTTGTCAAGCCTGAAAATGTGAGCGAATTCACTGCATAATCATATTCGTTGGTACTTATAGTGTCATTTCCGCTAAACGAATTGTTATCGAAGAATACATTATCAAGTTGTGTAGGACTGCAGCCGGCAGTACCGCCACCACTGCTCAAAGACCAATGATTCGGGTCGTTCCAGTTGCCGCTTCCGCCAATCCAATACATGTTTCTTGAAGTAAGCGCATTGAGAGTCCAGCCAGCATTATTTCCGTTATCAATAACATTGTTTGCTGTGAATGTCGCGCCTCCGGCAGTATGAATTCCTGACATTTTTACCCAGTTTACCACCACGTTTCCGGAAGGTACATTCAGCACGCCATAACCTGAAGGTGAATTGAACGAACGCATTTCTCCCAGACCATTGCAGTCGGAACGCATTTCAAACAAATTGTTCACCGTGATGGTCGTGGTATCACCATTGAATACGAAGTTTTTTCCCTGGAGAGTATCAAACGTACAGCCGGTAAGGTATGCGTCGCTGGCAGTACCAAAATCACCACGACCGATATTACTTTGATACACATTACAACTGCCCGGCAGATACAAATAATTCGCGGTTGCAAATTGTACGGAGCCGGTATTTGTAAATGTGATGGAATCAACGATCATCGGATTGGGATATCCGATAACGGAACCGATATTGCAATGAAAGAAAAGATTGGTAGATGAGGTATTCAATACAGTGCCTTTGAGTTCCACCTTTCTGGTTGTCATTGCATCGTTCCAACGTCCATCCAAATTCAAATTAATATCACCGGTGGTGAGTGTACTTCCTATTTCGGAAATGACAGAACGACAAGTAATATCAAATGAATTCGCGTCCAGGCTTCCGGAAACGAGATTAATGTCCTGCAAACAATTAAGGTTATCACCCAATGAATAATCACCGGAGCCTTCGAAATAAATTCTTTCGAGAACATGATTTGACGTAGTCACGGTGTTTCCCGGACCATTCGCACGAAAGACGAGATCCGTTTGGCTGATTGTCATATTCGGATCCAGGATCAGCGATCCATATATATATAGTATTGCTCCGTTCCCCTGCAATTCAGGAGAAAACTGAACGCCTGTCCAGTCAATACTTTTACAATAGTAAAAAGTAGAATCCAGCAGCAGCGTCTGACCGGTTGCTGTGAAAGAGTTATTGTCGACAAATACATTGTCATTGAGTGTCGGAATGGAAGCATGGAAGCTGGAGCCTCCGCTGCTGGTAGCCCAATGGTTAGCATAATCGCTCCAGTTACCCGAACCACCAACCCAATAATAGTCGGCGGAAAAGCTTAATAAAGGAGAGAGCATCAACAGGGCGAAAAGCCTCAGATAAATTTGGTTGATCGTTTTCATAGTCTTCTGCGTTAGAACGGACATTGTGGATACAATTTCACGATACAAACGTAATGGGGAAGTGCTTTAAATAAAAATACAAATATTGGAGTTTGTCAGGAGTGTAAATTACATTAATTTAAGTATTTGAAGGCTTAATTGATAATATTTTATTGTATTTTTTGTACTTTGTCAGGCACACTTTTTACAAGACGATTTGAAATTCTGATTTTACCCATGCGAACCATCAAGGTACATGAATTATTGGGTGTCTTAAAGCCCCAGGAGGAAGCTGCTTTCAGGGAATTCCTGGCGACTCCCTTTTACAACACAAACAGTCGCGTTTCCGAATTATTCGATTTGCTTTGCGATCCTGAAAAATCCTTACTCGTCGGTGATAAAAAGAGTTTGTTTAAAAAACTATTCCCGGGAAAACGTTACGACGACAAGCAGCTGCGTTATCTGTTTTCTTATTTGTCGGGTCATCTGGAGAAATTTCTTGCATTACGTGAACTGGAAAACAATCCGCAGCAATACCTTTTGCTGCTTCGCAGATCACTTGCCGAAAGACACGCGACAAAAGCACATTCGTTTGCTAAATTTCGCTTTCAGCAATTGGATAAACTCGAAAGTGTATCCTATTATATGTATCAGTACCAGAGCGCGGAACTTGACCACAAATACTCCGCTGCTCGTGTGCGCCAGGCCGATTACATCAGCATCCTGAGCCACCTTGATCACTTTTATTTTCTCCGAAAATTACAGCTGCAATGTGAGCTGATCAACCTGCGAAACGTATTCAACACAGAAACCAATATGTTTCTGATTAATAGTATTTGTGAACTGATCGTACAAAATCATTTTTTCAAATCAGCACTGATAGAAGTCTATTATGGTATACTAATGATGCTCACGCATCCTGAAAAAGAAAGTGAAGCTCATTTTCATCGCGTCGTTCAGCTCATTCATGAATCCAACGCCAAATTCCCGATTGATGATCTGAACAACACGTATCAATATGTAAAAAACTTCTGTATCCGGATGATTAATAAAGGCAATGATGGATATAGAAAAGTGCTCTTCGATATTTATAAAACTATTCTGCGAAACCGACGCATGATGAAGAAAGGAGAGTTTTCTCCATGGGAATATAAGAACATCGTGACCCTCGGCCTCCGGCTACAGGAAGAAAAATGGATTCAGGAATTTATTCATAAATATTTGAACTACCTGCCGACCGAAGAAAGAGCAAACGCGTTCACTTACAATTCGGCGATGTTGTGCTACTATCAGAAAAATTTCAGACAAACCTTAAAGCTACTGCAGGCGGTTGAATTCACAGATTTGTATTATCAGCTGGATGCGCGCTCTATCTTGCTAAAAGTCTATTTTGAAACCGATGATACGGAACCATTGCTACATCATATTTCGGCGTTTAAAATTTTCATCCGTAGGAATAAGCTTGTATCCGATTATCAAAAAGAGATTTATCTCAATTTCATCCGTTATGCATTGAAAATTTTCAGAGCGGGGAACAATGTGAAAAAATTGACGCTCGTGAAAAATGAAATTTTATCTCAGCAGAATATTTCGGATAAGAATTGGTTGCTGGAGCAAATTATACTTCCTTGATTGCCTGGGCCTGTCAGGGCTAAAGCCCGCGGGGGAGGTCGGCTTTTAAAGACCCCAGCCTGAAGGCTGGGGTGAGGGTTCGGGTGAAAGCCCGGGAAGGGAGAGCGTTCTCGAGAGTTCTTTCTAAACCCTAGCCTGAAGGCTGGGGTGAGGAGGTTCGAGCGAAAGCCCGAGGGGGACTTGGGCTCTTCGGTACCCCAGCCTGAAGGCTGGGGTGAGGGTTCGGGTGAAAGCCCGGGAAGGGAGAGCGTTCTCGAGAGTTCTTTCTAAACCCCAGCCTAAAGGCTGGGGTGAGGGGGTTCGGGCTGAAACCGGTGTGGGACGTCGGTTATTCCCTACCCCAGCCTTCAGGCTGGGGTAGGGGGCAGAAAAAAACCGAAAGGGCTTTAGCCCTGAATTTTGATGTCGTATTTGCTGATGAACTCCTCATGCTCCTGCTCGAAAGTTTTCTTTTTGTGATGCTCCTCCTGGTTGTCGATGTACGCTCTGACTTTGCCGAGAATCGATTCGCTCACTGATGCGGCATAGTATTCATTAGCCCATTCGAATTTTCTTTTTGTAATCTTTTCTTTGTTAATCCAAAATGCGGATTCTCCTTTTATCAATTGCATTGCTTTTGCAATACTCATGTCTGCATTCAGGCTCATCAAACAGTGCAAATGCTCTGTATGGCCATTCAACCTGTCGATATAAATTTCTTTGGTCTTTGCATTTTGTTTGATGTGCTGAATCACCTTATCACGAATTTCTTTGGTGAGAAATGGATATCTGTTCTTTGTTCCCCAAACGGCATGAATCATTATTTTGACGAATGACATATGGTTTTGTTTTTATGGGTAGCAGAAAATACTACGTGTTATACTGCGAATAAACACAATCAAAGTCAGAGTTATAACCGCATAAAAGATGCTATTTGTTGAAGCGTTTTACTTGATTTAGTTTCAGAATACCGCAAGAATAGAGGCATTTACCGCCCTTTTCATGTTTCAAACAGAAAATTGGCCTAAGTTGCGTGCTTATTTGCCTGATTTCTTGTAAATTAATGCCCCTTTTGGTCTGCCCATCTTGATGTATCATAATTTCGTGAAGTCTTTCTGTATTGCATTTTTCTTCATGCTTCTTTTGAGCAATGTTGAAAAAGTGAAGGCAAGCCATTCTATGGGTTCGGATTTAACGTATCGTTGTCTGGGCGGTAATAGTTATGAAATCACCCTTTCATTTTATCGTGACTGCGCAGGAGTAGAAGCGGATACTGCCGCTTTGATTCATTTCCAATCTTCCTGTTATGGAGATGATACACTTACAATTTATCAGATTCCCGGAACAGGACAAGAGATTAGTCCGATTTGCAGAAACGATACCACCACTTGTAACGGTGGAGATTTTACGGGAATTCAGGAATACGTATACCAGGGAATTGTAACTCTTCCAGGGCCTTGTGCCGACTGGAGGTTTAGCTTCAATCTCTGTTGCAGAAACTGGGCTATTACCAACATCAATAATCCCGGAAATACACTAATGTACATCTATGCAACGCTGAACAACACCATTACGCCTTGCAATAACTCACCTGTCTTTTCAAACAAACCTGTTCCCTTCGCTTGTCTCGGACAGCAGTTTTGTTATAACCACGGTGGATTTGATACAGATGGAGATTCGCTTGTGTATTCCATGATCACTCCTTATGATTCCGCGGGACTATCGGTCAGTTACCTTCCCCCCTTTTCCGCGACCTCACCACTTTCCTCTAACCCTACCGTTAGTTTTAATCCACAAACAGGAGATATCTGCATGACTCCTACCAATCTTGAAGTCACAGTGATGGCTGTATTGGTTCAGGAGTACAGGAACGGAGTATTGATCGGAAGTGTTGAGCGTGATATTCAGGTAACTGTAACAGACTGCAACAACATTCTTCCGACGCTTACAGGAATAAATGGCACGAACTCTTTCGCCATGACTGTTTGCGCCGGGTCACAAACTTGTTTCACCATTAATTCCGGTGATGGAGATGCGACACACAATACTTTTATCACATGGGACTATTCTATCCCTGGTGGAATTTTGACAACCATTCCGGGACACCGTGAAACAGCAACTTTCTGTTGGACACCAACCGAAGCGGATATCAGCCCCAATCCACATTGTTTCACCGCCATTGTTACTGATGATAATTGTCCTTACTCCGGAAATCAGATTTATTCTTATTGTATTACCGTCGGTGGCTTAGATGTAAATGCAGGTCCGGATGTCACAGTTGGCTGTAACGCATCCACCGTTCTGACCGCAGTAGCTTCAGGTGGGAGCGGTGTATATACATATCATTGGAACTCCGGAGAAACGACTTCATCCATTACTGCCGGTCCGGGAATGTATATTGTCACTGCGTCCGGTGGATTTTGTTCCACTTCAGACACTGCCATGGTGAACCCGGCTGCAGGCGTTCCTGTCGCAGATTTTACAAGTAATTTTTCCTGCTCAAGCCTGGCTGTGCAGTTCACAAACTTATCTACTGTAACAGGCGGTACAATCAGTGCTTACTCCTGGAATTTTGGTGACGGAGGAACTTCTATTGCACAGAATCCATCACACACGTTTGCCGCAGCCGGAAATTACCAGGTAAGATTGATTGTCCAAACAGTGGGTGGTTGTATTGATACACTTATTCGTACACTTCACCTTTCACTCAATCATCCTGTCGCTACATTTACTCCTTCCAATGCTTGTGTGAATGCTCAATTAAATTTTACAGATCATTCTACTTCTCCCAGCACTCTTACCGACTGGACATGGTATTTCGGTGATGGCAATACTTCGCCGGTTCAAAGTCCGGCGCATGTTTATACTGTCGCAGGTAACTATAATGTTTCTCTGGTGGTACAGAATACGGATGGATGCACAGATTCTGTTACACATGCCGTAACTATCTCAGGGCTTCCAAGTCCGAATGCCGGATTAGATCAGACCATTTGCAACGGAGCTTATGCAACGCTTACCGGTATTGGTGGAGCCACGCATACCTGGTTTCCGGGAAATGCAACTACTGCGCAGATTACCGTCAATCCCGGAAGTACTCAACCTTATATTTTTACTGCCACAAATATTTATGGTTGTTCAGCTAATGATACCGTTGTGGTTTTTGTACGCAGAGGTCCCAACATGAATGTTAGTCAGAATCGCAGTATTTGTCTGGGTGATACAACAACTCTTTCTGTGAATGCAAATAACCAAACAACATTTTCATGGAGTCCGGGAGGAGCAACCACTTCACAAATCAGTGTTCACCCTTCTGTTACTACAAACTATATAGTAACCGGGACGGATACAGCAGGTTGCCATTCATGGGATACTGTGCGTGTTACGGTTAATCAACCACCAAGCGCTTTTGCCGGAACCGACCAAACAATTTGTCTTGGTGATTCAGCCACGTTGAGTGGTTCCGGAGGAACTTCGTATTCCTGGAATCCCGGTGGCGCATTCACGCAACAAATAATTGTGAATCCTATTGTCACAACTACTTACACCTTATCCATCACTGATACGAATAATTGTTCGGCCGTCGACAGGGTTAATGTGATTGTGAAACCATTGCCAACAGCAAATGCGGGATTGGATAAGTCGCTGTGTTTACACGATTCTGTTACACTTGCAGCCAGCGGTGGCGCGAATTATTCCTGGTCGCCCGGAGGAGCAACAAGCCAACAGGTAGTTGTTCATCCTATTATTACAACAACTTATACTGTACAAGTGACAGATGCATTTGGTTGCAAGGATACAGATCTTGTTCAGGTGAGGGTATTCAATTTACCTTCAGTGAATGCGGGCATTGACAAAACAATTTGTGCCGGAGATTCAGATACCTTAAGGGCTTCTGCAGGACCATTCGTTTACTCCTGGAATCCCGGCAGCGGAAATGCCCAACAATTTGCTGTTTCCCCTGATACAAGTACAAACTACATCGTAAATGTTACTGACACGAATGGTTGTAAAGATGCAGATACAGTTAGAGTGATTGTTCATGCACTTCCGATTGTAAGCGCAGGGCCCGACAGATACATTTGTTATGGAAATCAGGATACCCTAAAAGCCAGTGGCGGTTCTTCCTACCTGTGGTCGCCGGGCGGATCTACTTCTCAGCAAATTATTGTTGCGCCGGATTCTGACCAGGTCTATGTTGTGACAGTAACTGACACAAATTTTTGTGTAAATAAGGATACTGTTCGTGTGTTTGCCGACACACTCCTTCTCGCTGAAACTTTCAATGTAAATGCATTGTGTTTTGATTCTGCTCAGGGTTCTGTTGCGGTTCTTGCGTCCGGAGGAACTTCTCCTTTCACATATTCCTGGACACCCGGTCCATATCAAACCAGTGAAGTCACCAATTTACATGCAGGTGAGTATACTGTTACTGTTACTGATTCGTTTGGTTGTACACTTACAATGACTGCAACCATTTCCGAACCACCGGCTCTTCATCTCAGCACAAGTTTGCCTGAAACAATTTGTATTGGCCAGGAATCTATCCTTCAGGCCAACGCTTCAGGAGGAACACGACCGTATTCATTTACCTGGAGTACCGGTGATCATACTGATTCTATTCTTGTTTCTCCAACTGTCACAACAGAGTATGTTGTTTCATTAGTTGATTCAAACAATTGCAGGGTTTCTCCTGATTCGGTTTTGATTACAGTGCATCCGCCTCTTTCGGTTGTTGCTGATATCATTCCGGAAATTTGTTTTGGTGAAACAGCAAATGTCAGTGCATCCGCAGGAGGAGGCAATGGCGGACCTTATCAGTATTCCTGGAACGACAGCAGCATCCTGGCTGCCTCCGCAGAAGTGGCACCTGAACATGATTCTACTTTTATTGTTACAGTCAGTGATGGTTGCTCACCACTCATTCAGGATACTGTCAGCATTGTTGTGCATCCATTGCCATTGGTAGATTTTCTCCCTCACCAGATCCAGGGCTGTATGCCTGTTTCCGTTGATTTTCAAAATTATTATCCGCAATTAGCCGGATCAACTTATTCCTGGGATCTCGATGACAATACACTTTCTACCGATTCCAATCCTTCACACGTTTATGAAAATCCCGGCAATTACGATATCACCTTATCGATTGTGAGTCCTGAGGGTTGCAAAGATTCCGTAACTGTAGACAATACAGTCATTGTTCATGGATATCCAACTGCAGGTTTTTATCAGAGCAGCAATGTTGTTTCCAGCTATCATCCTGAAATTTTCTTTAATGACAACAGCGTTGATGCCGCATTCTGGGAGTGGGATTTTGGAGATGGTTCAGCAGCTTCTACAGAAGCCAGTCCTTCCCATGTATATCCCGATACGGGAATTTATACTGTACGATTGATTGTAACGAACCACGGTGGTTGTACGGATACTGTATACAACACATTACGGGTTGAACAGGAATTTGCGCTGTATGTTCCCAATGCATTTACGCCAAACAAAGATGGCATCAACGAAGGTTTTATCGGGCAGGGAATCGGATTTGTTGATTATGACATGTGGATCATTGACCGCTGGGGAGTAAAAATATTTCATTCGGTGCGGGCTGACATGCCATGGGATGGAACTTATTACGGGAATGGAAATCTCTGTCAGAACGATGTGTATGAATACATCATCAATGTACACGATTACACCGGAAAACTGCATCGATACATCGGGCATGTAACACTGGTTCGTTAAACAACTTCTACTACTTTTTTATTTAGCAGTAATTATTTTTTGAATTTGAAATATTCAGAATGATGAAGATTCTTACTTCCCTCCTTTTTTGTTGTCTTTTGCAATTGGCAAATGCACAAAATCCTATTCCAATACCTGGCACTCTCAGCGGCCCCAACATTCAACTTTCAATTCATGATGATAGTGTTCAATTTCTGAACGGAAGAAAAACGGTTACGAATGCTTTCAACAATTTCTCTTATCTCGGGCCAACTCTGATTTTGAATAAAGGAGAGTTTGTGAATCTTGATGTAAACAATCAGCTCAATGATACGACAACTGTGCATTGGCATGGATTGCATGTGCCATCCATAGCAGACGGTGGCCCTCATACAGTAATCCTTCCAAACACAAACTGGCAGGCGCAATTTGAAGTGAAGAATAATGCCGCTACATATTGGTACCATCCGCACCTTCACATGCGCACGGGAGAGCAGGCGATGCGCGGAGCCGCGGGTATCATCATTGTGCGGGATAGTTTTGAAGCAACTTTAAATCTTCCTCGCAGTTATGGGATTGATGATTTTCCTCTGGTTGTTCAGACACAACAGTTTGATTCCGCTAATCAGATTTTGTGGAGAGGGATGAACGACAGTATTATTCTTGTAAACGGCACTACCAATCCTCAACTCAATCTTCCTGCACAGGTGGTAAGACTCCGATTACTAAATGCAGCACAGGGAAGAAGTTTTAATTTCGGATTTTCCGGAAATCTTTCTTTCACCATTATTGCAAGTGATGGTGGATTGTTGCAGGCTCCGGTGAATGCAACACGCCTACAGCTTTCTCCCGGTGAAAGAGCGGAAATTCTCATCAATCTACAGAGTTTGATAGGCCAGCGGATTAATTTGATGAGTTATGCTTCAGAATTCCTCATGGGTATTCAGGGGGCAGCATTGATGTCCGGAATGGATAGTACAATGGAAAGTCCGTTGAACGGTGTTGACTTCAACATCCTGCAAATCGATGTGACTCCTCCCCTGCCACCGGGCATTTTCTCCATCCCGGCTTCGCTTGCGAATTTCACTCCGCTCATTGAATCACAATCAGAGGAAACCAGATGGATTACGATTACACCACAGAGCAGTACATCCTTCAGTGGTCCATTCTTTTTCAATGGACAAAGCTTTGATATGATGCGAATCGATTATACGATTCCTCTTGATCACACAGAGATCTGGACAATTTCCAATCAAAGTATGGTTGCACATCCTTTTCACATTCATGATGTACAATTCTTTATTCTTGACAGAAACGGAGTTCCTCCTCCGTTGCATGAACAGGGGTTTAAAGATGATGTCCTGATTCTTCCGAATGAATCAATTCGGCTGATCATGAAATTTGAAGATTATGCTGATCCGATGATTCCATACATGTATCATTGCCATATCCTGATGCATGAAGACGACGGAATGATGGGACAGTTTATTGTCAGTTCCAACAGTGGAATTCCAGGTCATGAGTCAGTTGAGCATTCGGAGATTTTTCCAAACCCCGTTGACGCCGGAATGTTGCATGTCCGTTTGCCAAAAGAAAAATCCGGTATGTGTTTTAAGATTGAAATTTTAAATGTGTTCGGAGCAATAGTCCACACTGAATCGAAAAAACTTATTGATCCCGAAATAAATCTGAACCTGATTTCTCTTGGTCCAGGTTCTTATTTTTTAAAAATGGAATTTCCTGATCAGGTATTCACCCGGAAATTTATAAAGACAAAATAGTTCCCTGTCCTTTTATCTATCAGGCCAGAGGCTGAAGTCTTCCGTTCTGCTCATGCAGTTGATGAACAATCCCATCCGCTAATCCGATCTGTGGAACAATTATTTCATCGATGGCGGCAGCTTTCATCACACCAAGGAAGATTTTTGCCGCCGGTACGATTACATCCGCACGATCCGGATTGAGTCCCCAGATTTCCATTCGCTCTTCCACTGAGTGAATTTTCATCTCATCATACAATTCTTTTAAAACGGAAAAAGACAAAGGCTTATCTTTTTTCCCCAGCATTTTAAAAATCTTATTGATATTCCCACCGGAACCAATTGCTGTGAGGGGACCATGGTTTTCGGAAACTTTTTTTACCCAGTTTTTGAATTCTTCCCATTGCTCTTTGGTGCTCTTCCCTTGTAACCAACGCAGGGTTCCGATATTAAAAGACTGTGAGGCGATGCATGCACCCCTGTCAAATAATGTCAATTCTGTACTTCCGCCACCCACATCTATATACAAATAACATTTATCGTGATCAAGTTCCGCTTCGACGTGATTTGAGTAAATCAGTTCCGCTTCTTCTTTGCCTGAAATGATGTCAATTTTTAATCCGCATTCCTTTCGAATTTGTTTCACGATCTCTTCCCCGTTCGCAGCTTCACGCATGGAAGCTGTGGCACAGGCACGATAAGCTACCGGCTCATATACATCGATAAGTAATTTGAATGCGTGCATTGTTTTCTGAAAACGAATGGATCGCTCCGGGGAAATTTTTCCGGAGTTAAATACGTCTTCTCCAAGGCGCAAAGGGATGCGAATCAATTCTCCCTTTTTAAAATGTGTAGCTCCATGTTCTTCTACAACATTGCAGAGCAAAAGTCGAACTGCATTGGATCCAATATCAATAGCGGCGTAGCGAAACAAATTACAATGGGATTAAAGTAGGGTGAATAATTTGAGTTGGCAGGCACCGGGTTCAGGATGATTTTTCCATTACCTATTACCGCGAACCAAATTTAGAAATACCTGACGGATATTTACCCAATCGTTTATTAACATTGTGTGAACAATCCGGGGATTTTGAAATCAGGCATCCAAAGGATCGGTGCCCAAAAAGATCATTGTATTGATTCTGCACTATTTAACCAGAATAGCAAGCGGAATAAGCTGATTTGAGATTTTGAGCCCTGCTTTTTTGACAGCGGCCTCATTCAATTCAAATTTTTGTTTTCCATCAACATTTACAAGATTAATACCGGCTCCTTTCCCGCTCATTTCGTTTCCGTCGGTGATAAGTAAAATGTGTTTGGCATTGGCGATTTTCGTAAGCTCAGGTAAATCTCCTTCATATTCTGTTGTAACAAAAAGAATCTGACAGTTTTCAATTTCTTCTATGGTATTATAATTTTTCACAGAGATACTTTTGTCTCCTACAGTCTTCCCGTTGGTTACACTAACTAATTCCTGTTGCATTGGTGAATAACCATATATACCAACAACAAACTGATTTTTAATTGTGTTATCCGGCCAGCTCAGGTATTTGGTAAAAGAATAAATATAGATTGCCTCAAATTTATAATTCGTCTGACTGTAAACCGACGCAGCATTGACCAGCAGCGCCAATAAATAAAAGCTACTAAAAAGAATACTCCGTTTTATCAATGTGGTAATTTTTAAAATGTCAGATCAATAGCAGAAGACAGATGGGTAAAACCTTTATCGTAACCCTCGTGAAACATGTGTCCATATTCTACGATTGTCCAGTGAAGATTGTTGTTAAAGATGTATCGGATTCCCTGGAACAATTTTGCTTCAGGATTAGATACAACATTTTCTCCATTGGCTATAATGTTCCACATCTCATACAATCCGTACAAATGGAACTTATGCGAGAGTTCGAGATCGAATTGAAGATAAGATGAGAAAGAAGCCAGGTCCCGGATTCCACCTACATCAGAAAAGATTTTCTCCGGTTGATCATTTTTCTGGTAAACAGTTTCACCGCTAATGGTCAGCTTTTTAAAATTAACCTGGTAGTCGATACCCAAAGCAATCCGTCGGACATTGAACTCCGCCAAATATGCTGATGCGCCTAGTGAGATTTTTTTTGAAGTATGTCTTATGTGTCCACAGAAATCTTTCTTGTCATCAGCATCAGCTCTGTTGAGAGGAGAAGTCCGGCTTAATCTTCCATGCATTATGGCCGCTGACCAATCCCACTTAGTGTTTATCTTACCATCAAGTTTAATTCCCAGATCAATTTTCTTCAGGGCAAAGCCATTCACCAGTTGATTCCCTTTAGTTGATGTAAAGTTTCGATGTGATGTATAATCGCTCCAGTAGCCAAATGGATTCCTAAACTGGCCGACTGTCAAATTCAATTTGCTACCGGCAAGATTCTCAATTTTTACATAAAGTCTTTCAAACGGAATCAGTTCGCCATTGGCAGTGTGGAGCATTCCGGCATTTTCTTCAGGATTACTCAATGTATAGGTTGTCGTGTCGCGGACAAAACTTAGTTCATCAATCTGGTGAATAACTTCTTCAGGAATAGGATTCCATTCGCCCAAAAATGAAATTCTGTTTTTTGATTCAGACGGGTTGATATCCGCCGCTACAAAGATCCGCGTTTGATTGATCTCCAGTAAGGAATGAAAAACACCATCCGGTTCCTGATGGTATTCGTACTCCGAGACAAAATAACCTCCAAGTGAGACTCTGGGTTTATCCTTTTCGGTAGTTTGTTTCCTTCCATCATCAACAAAGCCGGATGCAAGGAATTCATTCAGTATTTTTTCTCCCAATTGTTCAGAGGTACTTACATTGTTGATTTGGGAAATGATATATTCACTCAACTTATCGCTGCTTAAAGTGATACTTTTACCTTTTCCGATTACATTTAAATCTATGTAATTGGTTAAGGGTATGAAATACTTTTTCGAAGCAAGATCCAGCACTTCCGCTTTGTGCAGATCTGTTTGCAACATAACCTTAAATTCAACCTCTTCAAGAAGATTATTCACATCACTCATGGTACTGATGGAAGTTTGTCCAGACACCATGTTCTGGCCGGAAATGAAGAGTAAAATGAAAAAGAGTATTCTTTTGGTCATTCGAAACATTTTATTTAAGAGCATACAACAGAACGGAATGTCGGTTGCTTGTAAAGGTTAGGAATATATTCTGCCACACAGGTCATGAAGCCACTACTTTTTCACATTCAAATGTTAACACAGCAGAAGAAAATGAAAAACGACATAGGATTCTACGTTTTTTCAAACACTATGTAACATAGTGAAAAACCAACATCTTGGCTCTTTTATTGTAATGGAAAAATGAAAAGCGATCACATTTAAGTCCAACCGGCAGATTGATTGTCTCTGCTATGGAAAATTTAACTCCATTATTTATTTAATGCGGCAATAACCTGTTTTACAGCTTCACGGTTTGAAATCGGAGTATGATGAAAATGTTTTATGAATTTTGATGAATCGAAAAAGTAGTCTCTGTCAAACTGATAGCGCATTTCATAGAATTCCATTAATACAGGAATGAACAAACCTAGAAACCAAATACCTGCCCCGGGTAATACCATTAATTTATCCGGACAATTCATTTCCTCGGCGAATAATTTCACCCATTGTTTACCTGTCAGCGTTTCCTGATCAACCGGAAGATTCCAAACCTGGTTATATGCCTCAGAAGTATTTCCCAACATGGCTGTTCCTTTGGCGAGTTCGGGGCCATACCCCATTGTATGAATCACATTAGAATTACAAAGCCATTGCGCAGATTTCCCCTTTTTCAAATTGTCATAGACTGTACTCATCAATAGACTGTTGGAAGTTTTTACAGGACCGAAAAAATCAGGTGAACGGGCAATGATTGCCTGCAGTTTTCCCTTTTCAACATTTTCCAAAATATGACGGTCAACAGCTGCCCGAATTGCTCCCTTTTTACTGGTGGGGTTGATTGGAGAACTTTCAGTAATGTGACCCACATGCTTCGCACCGATTGCATACACGTTATCGAAAAAAACTAATTTTGAATGGTGACGAATACAAGCATCTACGACATTCTTGATTAAAGGCGGCCATTTCTCTTTCCATACTTTTAATTTGTAATCGAATCCAATAGTAAGATAACACACTTCGCTTCCCTCGATTGCTTTGTCGATTTGATCCGCAGAAGATAAATCCGCAGGGTATAATATATCAGAATCGTTCACTTTCTTAGGAGTTCTGCTAACCAGTCGGATTTCATTTGTATATGTTTTTAAATACTTTGCCAGATCTGTTCCTATTGTTCCTCCTGAACCGAGTATTGTTTGCATAATTTTTCGTGTTACAAATTAACTGTCCGATTTATCTCTGATTGTATAATTAAATTCCAAACTTAGCTTGAATAATTTCCATTGTCATTTCGGATCGAACGCTTTATATAAATGCAATTTCAAATTAATCCTTCCGGCACAGAGGCTCAATTAACATGAAACCGGAATCCTATTTCATTCCAAAGGATTTATCGTACTGCACAACAACATCAAAGATTGATGTACAAATTTCAATACGTTTCCTTTGCTCCAGAGATTGATCACCTTCAAGAGTGATTACCGGAATTTTTATTTCTTCACCATAGCGCATCAAATCGTTCAATCCTGCCAAATAATTTACAGCCATTCTGTAGGAGCCACGTTTGAGCCAGCCGGGGTGTTCCAGGTTCGTATCAAATGCAGATTCGGCAAGTGGAATTGATTTTGTCTTTAAGTCATCACACAAGATTTTCCCAAGTTCGTCTGATACAAGTGAATTCGCCATGATGCAGGTTTTCCAGTTTCCATTATTTTCATGCAGATCAAGAATGATATCCGGCTTGAATTTCTCAATTTCTAGTACAATTCTTTTTGTTTCTGACTGAGTTGGTTCATGATAGTCTCTGTTGAGGTTACATCCCATTTCATTCTCCCTTGATGAAAATGCCAGTCCAACAGGATTAATTGGCGACAAAATTAAGATGGATGTATTTGCATACTTGCTGCTATCTTGTTTTATATTTCTTAGAAGAATCGGGATAGACAATGCTCCTGCCGGCTCATCCCCATGAATCGAGGCAATGATTAACACTTTCTTTTTATAATTTTCCGGCTCGTGCTTTATGATTTGATATTTATAATATTTTTCTTCGAATAAAACCGAATCCGATTGGGGATGAAATTTTTCTGAAGCGCTCTCCAGGTCCTGCATGTATCCGGAAAAATCAAATGTGTCTTTAATTTCTTCCTGAATATAATAATTACTTCGATGTATAGTTTGATATGGAAAAAGAACCGCATTGTGTTTAGCTTTTGCAACATCCGTTAAGGGTACTGAGGCTACGGCCAATCCTATGAATATTATTATTAATCGAATTGACTTTCCTAACCGGAACTTAACTCCGGCTTTTTGATCCCTTCTGATTTTACGAATCACAAACCAAATCAATAAAACAAATGTTATCCATTTTAAAAATATGACAAGTGGGAAATAACCTACAGCTAAGGAAAGCAAGACAAACAAGATGCTCAATAAAATTTCACTTTTCCAAAATTTCATGCTAACTTAGTTTTATTACTTTTTTTAAAAAAGCACGTTGCATACTTTTATCACCTGATTTTATTGATTGAAGTTCTTTTCGAAGCAGACACTATTGTTTACATTTTCATATTGACCATAATTCGGAATCACATTGTAACCACTTTTTGAATACAGTCGAATAGCTTCCGGTTGTCTCTTGCCGGTTTCAAGAATGCATTTTTTGAAATTTAATTCCTTCGACCAATTTTCCAATTCATCTAAGATCTCTCCGGCAATACCTTTGCCTCTTTCTTCCGGTAGGACAAACATTCGTTTCACTTCCATCGTTTCTTTATTATATTCCTTTATTGCACCACAAGCACAGGGTACATCATTTAAATAAGCCACAAGAGCATGTTTGATCTTATCGATCTTATTAAACTGCGCGAAAAAGGAATGATCTTCTCCGTCTCTTTCTTTCAGTTCACGATCAAGCAATAAGACCAGCTGACGGAAATCCTGATTATCGGAATCGGTTCGTACAATTTTTATCATTTGTATACATAATTCAGCCCTGCAATCAATTACAAGAGCTTGTTGTGTTCAGCTCTTTGCTTAATGATTTGTAAAATATTTTTTTGAATATCTTTCATGATCCGGGAAGCCCACCAGCTCGCATAAAAATTAAATGTAGTACTCAATTTGAAATGACTGTACAGATGTAATCTGTTGGTCGTCGGATTTAATTTTTCCAACTCATAAGTACCATCCAATACATCGAAATAATCACCGCCTATAACCACATGCTCGTCCATGGTCGCGCTTGGAATTTCATAAGGAAGGGCTTTGATTGAAAACTTCATTTTTTTTTGATTTTCATAATCAATTATCTTTTCATGGAACGTAAGTCCTCCGCTGAATATTGCTTCCCTGGTAGCTCCAACTCCGGCATAATTCAGTTCCGCTTTTATCGGACGAGGAAATCCCAAAAAACGGGTCAACCATCCTTTGTCTTGTCGGGCTTCGATTTCTTTTACACTGGTTACATTGTTCCAAATGATTTCCGGATTCGCTTGTATATCAATAAATGTATACGCTTCATAGTTGCCGGGAATAGCACCGATATATTGTTCCACAGGTGTAATAAAAAATGGAAGAAGTAATAAAAATGAAATATAAATCCGTTCTTGTTTTTTATGTGTCTTCAATTTAAAATAACCCGCAATGAGTCCGCCCAATGAAGCGGCAATCAGAAACAACGGAAGTACCATGACCCAGCAAGCAAATCCTTCAATACTTAAAATACAGGTCAGAATAAAAAATATGAATATTGGAATCATCGGGGCTCCTAGCCTGTAGGATAGAGATTTGACATTTTCAATTTTCGAGAAATAAATTGTAAGGGCTCCAACGCCTGAAGGAAGTAAACAAAAAAAAGAAACTGTCATTACAGAATAAAAATCCTGCAGGGATTTTACCCCAAAAATATAGCGAAGGCAGAATGCAAACAGCAATGGAATTCCAATAATCCTGATTCCCTGCTTCACATTGATCATAATGAGGTGAAAATTTAATATGGAATAGGTCTTTGTACTTTTATAACAAAGATCTTATTCAACTATTAATTTTTTGATTACAATGTTCTCACCCGTTGTAATTTTTGCAAAATACAATCCGCTGCGTATATTTTCAAGATTAATTTCTATGGAATGGCTGGTAATGGACTTGCGTTCAACAATTGATTCTCCCAAACCATTGAAGATTTCTACTTGCAAAATGTTATCCCCTTTTATCAGGCATTTATCCTTCGTAGGATTGGGAAAAATAGCTATCTCCTCATGTAGTACTGAATTTGGAATAGTTGTCAAACCCGATAAGTCATATCCATACCAGGTTCCAATATTGTAATTTCCGTCTCTGGATACAAAAAGCATATCATTAACAAATGAAAGCGATTGGCCATTGTCTCCTGAATCCAGAACCATTGGTTGAATAAGGGTTCCGAGCTGATCGTACATATATACAGTCTTTGAAACAGCATCCCAGGTGTAAAAATGAGATGAATCCACAGCAACCGCGGCTTCCCCACCGTAATTTCCCGATCCGTAAGCTAATCCGGTAAGTGTATTGATAACAGAACCTGTAGCGAAATCGTGAACCCTTAATGTACCTTGATTGAAATCATAAAAAACCAAACCGTCATCTGAGATCGCGAATGATGCCTGACCGTTTTGCATTACTCCCGGAAATACCATTGTAAATGTAGCGGCTGCAAGATCAGTTATGCGAACAATGTCTCCGCCGAAAGTTGAAACGTATAAAAACCCATCGGATTTATTGTAAGACAATCCTCTCCCATCAATCTGAATCGGATAGGTTTGAAGCAATACACCATTCAAATCAAACTTATTCACTTGTCCGGATGACACTCCGCCTCCATTTATTGTAAAATAAAATTCTCCATCCGATGCTATATGCATGTTATGATTCACAGGATTTTCATCAAAAGAAAATTGTGGTGGAATTCCCAGAGTATGGATATTTCCATTGTTATTTCTTTCAACTGAAGCATCCGCTGCTAATTTGCCTGAAGAGTCGAAGGATAATTCAGAGACTGCGTTCTCAGCAAATGCTCTAACATTCAGGAGTAATAATATAAATAAGCCGGTTGTAAGTGTTTTCATGTTTATCATGGATTTGCATATCGCTGCAGTCTGCTTTTTAACAGAGTTTGCAGATAGGAAAGTTAACAAAATTTTAATTCAAATATTCACTATCACTGTATTATAATAGCATTTCCGTTCAATAGAATGTTTTTTTTGAACATTCAATAAAGTAAATATCCCGTTACAATCAGCTTTTATCTGGTTTTTTGAATTTTAAATTTTCCTTTTCCAACTCCTTTCGCAGAATTTTCATTGACGATGGTCCCATCCCGTGGAGTGCAGCGATTTCTGATTCGGTTTTAGCAGACAATTGTTGTAAATTCTTCACACCAAAACTCTCCAAAGCCCGTCTTGCGGGAGCGGCGAGCAAAGTCAGCAATCCGCTTCCGGGTTTCTTTTCTGCTTCACATTTCGGGCAGGTCCTGCAATCACTGCTCTTATAAAATTGATGTCCTTTACTACAATAATAAACGCGCTTTTGTTGATTCACCGGATTGTGGATTTTTTACAAATTTACAATGGCTTTGCTTTTTTCAAAAATTGTACTTATTTTAGTTCTGGTATCGAACAAACCTCTTCTCTTAAAATTTTATTTGCATGAACGAAGCCATCACTATAAACACCTCTCTGATCCGTCAGTGGATCAGTAATAATCTCGACTTGTCGAGTATTGAGAAAGAATTACAATCGCTTGGTCATGATTCCAGTTCGATAGAAGCGTATATTCTGGAGTATAAAAAGCTAAAGCACAACAAGAGGTTATCGATGGGCTTTACAATGCTCGTTGCCGGTGCAGTGTTGGGATTCATCAGCTGTGTACTTACATTAACTAACCCTGTTCCGTCACTGTACTATTGGATTCTTTACGGTGTCACCTCAACCGCTGTATTGTTGATCTCCTGGGGATTGTATTATGTATTTGAATAAACGAAATTTGTTTTTCTGATCCCTTTTTAAGTTTTGACAAATAAAGACTGAACAGATACACCCTTTACCAAAGTCTGATAAACTACACAATACCTTTCTGTAAGCTTTGCCAGTGACGCGATTTGTTCTTCTGACGCATCTGTCTTCAGGGTAAATTGTAGTCGGATTGCCTTAAACCCAACAGGCGCTTCTTTTGAAACACCCAAAGTGCCTCTGAAATCAAGATCGCCTTGAGCTTCAATTTTTCCTTCTTCAAGTTCGACCCCTATTGAAGTAGCCACTGCACCGAGTGTTACTCCCGCGCAGGCGACAAGTGCTTCCAGCAATAAATCTCCGGAGCAGGCGAGCATTCCATTTCCGCCTGTGGCGGGATGTAGCCCGGCTTCTACTATTGCTTTACCGGTATCTACTTTACAGGAAATTCCTTCTCCAATACTACCAGAGGCTTTCAATGTAATTGTTGCAACTTCAGGACGCTCGCGGTATTTGTCTTTCAGAGGAGCCTGTAGCTTTTTTAGTTCATCGGAGTTCATGAATTTATTTTTAAACCTGTTTGTAAAATCGAAACTCTTTAGTCCGCGATGAACACAACTGTATCAGTAATCCATACGGTACAACATCAGCTCAACAGGATCATCCGGAAAATTTATCATCTTGCTAAATTTCATTCCAAGTTTTTCCAAAAGCTTGATCGACGGTAGGTTTCCGGACACAGTGATCGCGCATACTGTAGGAAGTTTTAAATTTTCACGCGCATACTTCATTGTTGCCTGTGCCACTTCAAAAGCGAATCCTTGTCCCATGTGCTCGGGTAGAAATGCAAAACCAATGTCCGGATTTTCAAGATTTTCCCGATTGATAATACCGCACATTCCGATTGGGGTTTTTCCATGCTTAAGCTCCACCAAAGACAAACCGTATCCATTCTGTTTGTAGCTTAACAATGGACCATTTTCAAGATAGATCCTTGCTTGTTCATCGTTCCGTATGTTCCGGTCACCGATAAATTCAAGCCAGCCCGGACTATTCACTAACTGTACAACGAATGGTGCATCCTCGGTAGAAAATTCTCTGAGGAATAATCGTTCGGTTTCAAGAATGTAGCGCATGGGAGTAAACCGATTTCAAATTATTCCGAAAATAATTATTCTATGTGATTTGTTTTTGTATCAATAGGTGCCGGGGTTCATCAGCCCCTTGCCTGAAGGCTGGGGCGAGATTTATCTGGGAATCAATCCGAGTTGTTGCATGAATTCCAAATTATCAAGTATGTCTCTCTCTTCCGCAATTTTTCCTTTTTCCATTCTGACCAGTGTAACTCCGTCCAAATTTACTTCTTTTCCGGTGGCAGGAATACCAAAGAAAGTTCCTGAATGTGTTCCCTTAAAGTTCCAATACTTCACAATTTTATCTCCTTGTCCGAATACATCTTTTATTGTAAAAGAAATATTTGAGAAGCCGGTAAGATAATTTGAATAATATGCTTTGGCACTATCAATTCCAACTACATCGCTGGCACCTTCATGCATCACCAGATTTTGTGTAAAATTCGAATCGTTGAATAACTCCAGCTTCCCTTCATTAATTATCTTGTCCCAAACACCAGTATACATTTTTATGTTAGCCGCAACAGGGTCCGTTTTTTCCTGCTGTGACGTGGCGCATGAACTAATCAACATGGGTGCAAACAGCCCAAGCCACAAACCATAAACATTTCTGATTCTTTTCATAATGAAGTTTTTTATAAAAAACGGTAATGGACAATCGGGACAAAAATGCAATCGGCAGAAATCAAAAATAATAATTACATACAGCAATGGCGGTCAGTACACACACCAGGTCAACAAGTAACATCACACCGAGAGTATAACGGGAATCTTTCACATTTACAGAGCCAAAATACAATGCCACCACATAAAACGTTGTTTCAGCAGCACCCTGGAACAAGCAGGAAAGTTGTCCGGTAAGACTGTCCGGTCCAAAAGTTTTCATGGCGTCCAGCATAAATCCTCTGGATCCTCCTGCACTGAATGGACGCATGAGTGCAACCGGAATGGCATTGGTAATCTGAGGGTCAACATTAAAAAGATTCATGACAGCACTGATTCCGCTCATCACGATATTCATCAGACCGGAATTTCTGAAAATACTAAGTGCAACAAGCATCGCGATCATATAAGGCAATACACGTACACCTGTGGTAAAGCCATCTTTAGCGCCTGTTACAAAGGAATCGAAAATATTGGTTTGATTTTGTTTGAATATTTTTTCGTGAAACAGAGAATAAGCGACAATCATTAAAATAATAAAAAGCAAAACTGCATTACTTAAATTTCCTGTAAAATGAATTTTCTCAATTCCACCGAGACGAGTAATATAGAATAATAATAATCCGATCAGTGCGCTGATGCCTGTAATCAGTAGAATTACAGCGAGATTTAAAAGGTTGATGCGTTGTTTGATACTCACAAAAATCAAAGCCGCGATGGTACCCACAAAAGAAGTGATAATACAAGGCAGCATGATGTCCGCAGGGTTGCTCGCATTCTGTGCCGCTCGGTAACCGATGATCGATGTAGGAATCAGGGTGAGACCCGCAGCATGCAAACACAAAAACATTATCTGACTATTGGATGCCCGACTTTTGTTTTCGTTTACTTCCTGCATACTTTCCATCGCCTTTAGTCCGAATGGTGTAGCAGCATTATCAAGGCCAAGAAAGTTGGCAGCGAAATTCATGGTCATGAAGCCATAAGCAGGGTGTCCTTTGGGTAATTCCGGAAATATCCTGACAAAAAGAGGAGTAAGAAATTTCGCGAGTCGGTTCAAGGCATGGGAGTCGCTCAGTAGGTGCAATAATCCACAGAAAAAAGTGAGATAACCGATCAGTGGCAGCCAGAGATCCATGATTGTATTTTTACAAGTGATGAAAACACCATCGGACGCTTGTTTGCCCTTTGTCAGCTGGACAATTCCGTTATCTGTCAGTTGATAATCCGTTTCCTCTTTTTGAACCGATGCAGGTTTAGCGGCAACAATCCGGTTGAATAATGCAGAATCCTGAATCCGGAAATCATTCGCGGTATACTCGGCAACCACAATCGGGTCGTTTTGTTTCCCATTTACTACATTGCTAATAGTATAGGTTTTGCCACTGAAAAGTAATACCAGTATATAAAGTATACTAGCGGCAATGATGATTGACCAGAATCTGCTGAGTACCATAGGGAAGGCACAAGGAAATAAATATTTCCTGAAGAAAATGACGGATTTCCCTTATTCAGGCAAAAGCTTTCAACAATGGACTTTTCATTTCATCAGACTCTGAAGCCCTCAAAATACAATGGAGTTCCTGTTTATGTTCATGCAATTCAACTTATCAAAATTAATTTTTTAAGGAATTTGATTCCTTCAGTTGTTTTAGAACCGGAACGTAAGCTACTTCAGTTTAATTTCTGAAGCCAAAAAATACCTGGCTATTCTACGTCTTATAAAAGCAAGCTGTGTAAATCTATCGCATTTTCAGAATCATAATTTCAACTATAATATATAGCTGTAAGAATGTATCCAAATGTTAAAATTGTTTTATTATCAACTATTAAAAAAGAAAAAGAACAAATAAATCTTGTGAGGATTCTAAAACTGTCCACGACTTGTTGATTCTAAACACCTACAAGAAAACATTTCAAAATATTATTTTGCCCGCATTTTATTGTTTTTCGCTTCATGCGTCACCTCGGCCAGGCCAAGTGCTTCCATCAAAGGAGGAATATACATTCCAAAACGTCCGCGAAAACCTTTTTTCAATCCGTACCAGCCTCCGACCGGATTCTTATCTGATCTGCCCCATTCTTCAACGGTCCCTTCCTTAGCAGGCTTTTGTTCATCGGCACTGCCAAGGTCCATCCAGTCGCCGTGTTTCTTCAGCATTTTGTGAAGATCCTCAATACAACGAATGTCGTAATGCAAAATCGTCTTGCCAACTGTGCAGACCAATATTTCTTTACCATCTTTTTCATCGGTATGCATGGAGTATTCAGAACTCAACGGTGGCGTCTTTAATACCATCGGCTTTTCTTTACTTCCAATTTTGTATTTCATTTTTATTGATTTAAAAATAAATATTGTTTCTCCTAAAATTTCAAACCGGTAACTCTCTTTCAGACATTACCGGTTTGAATTTAATACAATGCCACTGATTTATTTGTTGTTGATGCGTTCCAAAAATGCTTTTACTCCGGAAGTGAATCTCTTCACTTGTCCTCCAATACCTTCCGTATTTACATATATGGTATTGTGATCCTGAGCGATTTCGTTTTCCGGTCTGGTCTTCGTGTAATAATACGTCGCGATTGATTTCCTGTTGACGTCTTTGGGAGTATTCAATGGTTTTGGATGTCCATGAAAGGAGATTTCATTTGTTTCAAAAATCACACAGCGGTTAAAGGTCGGAGCATATTTACCCAGTAATACTTTATCTCCCTGTGACAAATCCCATAGTTCGATATGTCCTTCGTATTCATCTTTCCAGTCTTTATTCATGTACACCAAAACATTGAGCCGTCTGTGAAATTTGGTTTTGGGATGAATGTTATAATCTACATGTACATTCAGGTAGGCTCCGTTTGTGCTTTGGTGTAATCCTCCGCCAAAAAGATCATTGTCACCGAGTAATTTGTCTTCGATTTCAGTGACATCCTGCAACCAGTTCAGAAATTCCTCCGAGTTCATTTCATGAAAAACCCTGTCCATCACACTTCCAGGCTCAAAACTTGTTTTCTGAAATTTATTTTTCTGATCCAGATAGGTTGTTCCATCCCATTTTCCGTCCTGAATAGTGGGATATGCACGATGAATAATTTCTGCCTGTTCCGGCAGGAAAAAATTTTCAAACATCACATAACGAAATGGCTTCTTTGATTGGTAATCCGCTTTAATTTCTTTCTGCTCTTGAGAAAGGCGTTTGAAGTCAATGAATTCCATGTTAGTTGATTTTTATATTCGGTTTGGAAATAATGAAAAGTTCTTTGCCATCTGCTTTAGGGCCTACTATCTGGCTTCGGCCATCCCATTTTAAAATATCTCCGGGATCAAAATCCCAATCACCTGTTAAAATAAGGTAGGGGTTTTCCCTAAACATGTATTTCGCAAAATTTACATCCAGATAGTTTGGATGTACAGCACCCCAGTTAACATGCCAGACTTCCGGTTCTCTGTTTCTATACTCCTGGTTACCATTCGGACAAAATGCCATGAAGACTCCGGATTCTTTAAGTAGTTTTTTTGAGAGTGCAACAAGTTCATTTATATCACTGAGATGCTCAATGACGTGTGAGCTCATGATTACATCATTTTCTCCGGGAAGTTGATGGGTATCTGAATAGATCTGTATGTTGAGTTTACTCTTGCCAAGCTGTGCCCGAGGGACAGATAATTCATAACCCACAGCCTGATAACCCGATTGAACCAATTTGTAAACATTGTAACCCCAGCTGCAACCGTAATCAATAATCTTGAGCGGTTTTTTAAACAGGGCATCAAGGTATTTATCATAACTGCGAAGGTTCGGGAAATTTGACTTCATTAATTTCCCTATTTCCTCATCGGAAGGAATTTTTGTCATCATGTGAGTATCGATACTATACTCACTCTGATAGAATTTCCGCAGCCATTGTTCATCATCTTTGGGATGCCGATGACTCAATCCGCAATTTTTGCATTTGATCAGTGTTGTAAAAATGTACTTTCTATCTATTACGGAAAATTCTTTCTGTTTACAAAAAGGACATACTTTACTCTGTCCTGCATTCATGACCTGTCTCAACAAATAACTTACTCTTTGGCTAACACTCATGTGAATTCAATAAATGACTTTTGAAAGAAATATGCCTGACTGAACTTATAATATCGGTAGGTTATCCGTAAATGATTGCTCAGGAGTCTGCATAATAATTACTTATACTGTCTCAACAATTAATTAAATATTGAGACTATCGTAAAAATTATACCGAATAGGACCAATATAGTAAATTGTTTGATTCAAAAAATAAATATTTGGTGAAGAATCAGGACTTCAAAAACAAAACCTATGTTCATCATACAAAATACTCTTCTTTCATCTGGCAAATGCCTGGATCTCATCAATGCATCCTGCATAAAAGGCTTCGTTCACAAGAGTCCAGTCTCCTCTCCTGTTAAAAAACAAACAGCTGTAATTCCGCTGAATGGGTGTTCCCTTGAACAGGTAATTTTTTATTTTTGAAATACCATTTTCATTTTCAACAATGCTGAGTGCATAATCAACATACCTGGTCATCGCCAGCGAGGCTTCGTTTGTCAGATGGTTCATGATATATTCTACATCTGAAGCGGTTCCACTTTCAGCATGTTCAATCAAATCCTGAAGCTCGCCGGTGAACTTATACCTTTCCATTTTTTTTCAGGAAATTATATTTTGATGCAATGAAGTATCAATAGAAAGAAATCCTCCATTAAAATTAAGTATTATAAATATACGAATCAAATATATGCTCAGGAAGAACTCAGCATTGCCACTACTTATGAAAAATAAAGTGCAAAAGTTAATCCTATCGCAATCGTCCAATTGTAAAAGAGTGTTCTTGAGAATTTATTCAACTACGATTTTGAATTCTCTAAAAATATTTTCAGTTGATAACATCCCAAAATAAAATCCGGCTGGTAGTTTAGAAAAATTAAGCGGAACATCGTTAATTCCTGTATGCAATTGTATTTTATCCTTTCGAAAAGCTATTCTCCCCTGATTATCGAATACGGAAACGTTAGCATTTTGGAGCTCTGGCGAATTTATTCGAAGAATTGCTGATCCAGAATTGGGATTCGGATAAATGAAAATATTTTTTTCATTTTGCACTTCAAAAAAACCGGTGGTACTGCTGCTATCGATATAATGAATGGCTGTCATGGCATATTGTCCCAACACATATAAACTTCCATCAGGTACTATGCAGTTGACAATACCGGTATATCCCTGGTATGGGTCCGCATCGACCCACTGGATTTGGCCGTTGTTGTATTTTAAAGTGACGTATCGAAGGTAAACAGACCCTGTCACACTAACAGTATCCGGACCACCTTTTCCGCTCACAAATACTTCCCCATTAGCTTTAGCTGAAATCCAGTACGGCTGTTCATCGTTGTAAATTGTTTCGTTGTAAACAGCATTCCAGAGTTCATTTCCATTCAGATCCGTTTGAAGAGTAAGCCAATTCATGTAGGGTGATCCACTTTGTATTGTCCACCCTGTCATACTTATCCTTCCATTAACCAATGTCATTCGTCCGACAAAATCCGTTGAGTTTCCGAAATCGTAATTGTATTCCGCGGCAACTGTTCCATTGGGATTTAATTTGAAAAGCTTCACATCATAAGCCGTATTCCCGGCAACCTGGTTTTCTTTTCTGGAAATGAAATAGATGTTGTACACTGAATCAATTTCAAGATCAATAGCTCCCCATGTGGAATAATTATTTCCCCAAAGAAAATTTCCGGCAGTATCAAATTCAACCACACAGGCGATTGAGCCTAGTGAAGCGTAGCCTGACAGCACAACTTTATCGTCTTTGATACGCATACTACTGAAGGAAACATTTGAAGTGCTGCTATCAGAAACATTAAATAAAACATTCCCGCCCGCATCCAACTTGATCAGATTAAATCCGGGAGGGCTTGAGTTCATTGTACCAATATAAAAATTCCCTGATGCATCCAACTCACTTCTCATCGGCAGTCCTCCAAAAAAAGCGTCAGGAAACAACTTCCTCCACAGTAAATTCCCCTGGGCATCGTATTTCAATGCAATGATATTATCAGCGTAATTCGTAGAGGTTCCCGCATAGCGATAGCCGCAAACATAAATGTTATTCAATGAATCAATATTCACCCATGCTGCTTTTTCATACACAGAATGGATGCCGCTTGTGTCCACCTGTTCCCAAAGTAAATTGCCTTGTTCATCCAATTTACGTGTGTAAATATTTGCCGCGCCGGCAAAGCTGGGCCGGTCACCAACCAAGACAACATTATTGTCCGAATCTACAGCCATCATCACTCCGGTTTTCTGATAATCCGCAGAAGGTACTACCCAGTCGGGATTATATTGAGCAAATAAAAACTGGAAAAACAATGTAAATGAAAGGGTCGTAAATAGTTGCTTCATGTTTCGCTCTTTGGACAAATCTAATCTTGTCTCTTTCCGCCCTAAAAATATACTTGTTGAACAGGAAAAAACAGGACTTGAATTGGTAAAATGAAAATAAATCTCCGCAAAATCACTTTAAGGAAAGTGATTTTAGACACCAAAGTGGCATCAACTCCACCTGTCCATGGGGACTTTGAACGAAATAAAAATATCTCCTTTCTTAATCCTTTAAACGAAAGGAGAACCCCAAGGCCATGTAATAATCCGGTGCATTCTCCGTAATTCCTGCTCCTCCTGAAATATCCAGCAAAATATTTTCTTTCAGGAGAAAATTCAACCCGCCATCGAAACGATGATCCGCCTTTGAAAACTGAGGTGCAAAACCATACACTTCAAGATATGCCCCAACTTTATCACTAATTGAACAGCCTGTTGTCACTGTATAAATAAATGCCGGTTCAGGCGTTTCTCCATTCCATTCCGCGCCCAGATTGTAGCCAAAAGTGAATTTCTGAGATAAAGTGTGTTGCATCGTGAAGCGAAATGCCGGAGCAAAATAAGTTGATTTGAATTCTTTCGATCCCCAATTCGGAACGGAGAGATAGCCTATAAAGGAAGTAATCGGTAACAAGCCTTGTTCGTTAGTAATTTTTTCCTTGAATCTCAAAGTGATTGGAGACAATCCGGAAACTGTTTCTTTTGTTTTGAGAGTCGCGAATTCAGTGATAAAGCCTAATTCAAAATGATCGTTGAGGCCATATTTAAACAGAATGGATGGGTTTGTAAATGACTGAATATCCGGATCTGTTTGCTCAAAAGATAAACCGGTTTCCATCTGAAAATGTTTTGCCGGAACAGTATACGGTGTTTCTGTCTGATCGGGACGATCTGTCTGAATAGGTCCCGGGCCCTGGGCTTGTATCAGAGTTTGAACATGCACTAATACGATCAGCAGGAGGAGAAATTTTATCTTCACAATTCCAATGAAATTTTAAAAGAAATCAGTTCGGGTTTAATCAAAATTACCGGACCGAAAATAGTTGTAAAGCATCTGTTTTACAAATGATTTTACGCCTGGAAAAAGTCTTTATTCAAAACTAAGTCCCTTGTCAATTTCGTCAAACGTCGGGATAAAATAATGTCCCGGGTAACCAATCTTACTTTCCGCAGTCAGGATAATGTCTCTCGGATCTCCTTCAAACTGATCTTCGAAAATACCTTTAAGCAAATCAATATCATCTTCCGCGAGAACCAAAATGCTTCTTGCAAGTTGATCCGGCCCCACATTCAGTGGCATTTTCCATAAACTGATTAATAGCTCTTTTACTTTCTGCCGATCATCCAAATCCACGAAAAATGATTCGACTTTTTTATTTATATCGTCAGGAAGACCGTTCATTAATAAAATCTATACGTTAGTGCTCTATTATGAATTACAATTGCTGAGTATCGGATACTATTCAACAGTGATTACTTTTCCTTTTAATATTCTTCCATTCATATTCACTTCTACAAAATAGATTCCACTCTTTTCATTTCTCAAATCTATTTTTTCCCCATTTCCAGAGGAATAAATTTTTTGTCCGTAGATATTGTGAATTGTCACATCCGACTTTTCGCCAGTATTCGGTAAATCTATTTGAAATATTCCGTTGTTCGGGTTAGGAAAAATGTACAAAAAGTTCTCATCACGCACATCGTTAATTCCAAGCGAAGAGGTGCAACCAGTAAAACCAATCACATCATCCCATAAATCCGACTCGGCGGTTCGGATTCCGCACTGACTTCCATTCGGAGTTGCTTTGATTTCGAGATAGCAATCAGCTGCGCTCTGATATTGTGGCCATGTTACAAATGATCCTCCATTTGGGTTTCCTGTGGCTGCAAAGTTTGTCCAGTAGTTTAACATCACCTGTTGAACTGAATCATCCTGTGGTTTGAAAAGCGGACCAGTACCCAATGTCGCATTTTCCCAATTATTAAATACATAAAAAAGTTCCATTCCATGATAGGAACCCAGCGGTTCCAATTGCGCGATGGTATGTCTGTGCGTGTAAAAATATCGCCAGACCGGTTGGGTTTGATTGAGGCTGACACATTGAGCTGTTCTTCTTGTCGTAGATGTAAATTGTGCATCCGTTAAAATACCAACATAAGATTCTCTGGCTTCGGTATTAGTTGCACCGGAAGGATACAACAAATGAGCCTGTGCCTGATATGGAGCCGGAACCTTACTATTTATCAAAGCAGTCACCATCGAAGGCGTAACCGTTTGCGGCGCCGAAAGACTCATTTCCTCCGCATTCGAACCAATCAACAGAGGTACTTTATTGTAATTTCCGCTTTCAAAAGTATTTATCGGAAAGTCGGTGAACACTACATTGTCTACAACAGCCGACCAATTCAATTGAACCGCTCCGCCTGACAAAGGGCTCGTTTCAAAATACATGAGAGAATCACTTGAAAGACTTCTCAGGTGAGCAATTTTCTGAATATCGGTTCCTGTGCTGATAAAACTATCCACAAACGCGACACCTCTGTTCCTGATAAAATTGTAATCACTGATTGATGGAGCCGCGCTTTCGATGGCGGCTCGTTGAAATAATCCGGATGCCAGTGGAGATGTCAGCAGGTTTCCAACATCCACTCCACCCGCGCTCTCTCCAAAAATCATCACTTTCGAAGCGTCGCCTCCAAAGGCAGCAATGTTGTTGTGAATCCATGTAAGCGCTAAAATCTGATCAAGTGCGGCGTAATTTCCCGATACACCGTTTGCGTTTTCAACTTCAAGACCGGGATGAACCAAAAATCCAAGAGGACCTAATCTGTATTGAATAGTTACTACGACAACATTTCCTCGTTCGGATAAATTTTTTCCAATATACATTTGTGTACCACCTCCTTCTTCGCTTGCGCCACCCTGCTGATTTCCTCCTCCATGAATAAATACCATCACCGGTAGGGACCCGGAATTAATTTGTGGTGTCCACACGTTGAGATAAAGACAATCTTCATCTCCTTCAAGTGTAAATGTTGTTCCTCCTTGTTCAAAATGTTTCTGAGGACAAACAGGAGAAAAACTATCCGCTAACAATACTCCTGACCATGCATCAGGATTCTCTGGAGCTTTCCATCTAAGCGAATCCACAGGTGGTTTTGCAAAGGGAATTCCAAGAAATTGATAAACACTTCCGTTTGTATTTCCCTGAATTTGTCCATACTGTGTCGTCACTACTTGCGCGTGAAGTCCTGACAAAATGAAAAGAAAAAGTAAGATGCTGCTGATTACTTTCATATCACTAATTTGATAAACCTGTCATATCCGGATTCTTTACGGAAATGATTTTTTTACCAAAACCAAAGTACGAAATAATTCAGCGTCCTTTTTCTTCAGGAACGGAATTTATTCAAAGCCACCTCTGATAAAAAAGCCGGGATCAAGATCCATTTTTTGGATCTGGTCCCGGCTTTAAAGAATTGTGAGTCTGCAATTAGTATTTCATTGCCTCTTTGGTGTGGAATTTTTTGAGAAAGCCAATCTGTCCGATATCATAACTTTCATGTTGCGCTAAAAAGGCAATAGTCCCTCCAAAAGTAAAATCTCCTATCGGACTTTTTAAGGGGCAATCTGCTGCCAAATGTTCTTCACTGACTGACGCCAATGCCTCCTTGAGCAATTCCGTTGCTTTATTCCATTCCGCTTTTATCTCAGCTACTGAAGGGTATTTCGTTGCCGGATCAAAAGGTTTAAAATTTTCAAAAATTCCATCATACGGGTTTTTGGCCACGGGTTTTCCGAGCATCGCACAAATATTGTAGCGAGCCCAAACAGTATGTGTACCGAGCCATGATAAAGGGTTGTTGTGATCGCTGATACGTTCTTTTGCCTGTGCATCCGTTACGCCGTCAAAGGCATTAATGAAGAGACGGCTGTTGAGATTTAGAATAAGCTCGGATGGATAGATAGATTTTGCCATAAGATTGCGTTTTTAATAAGATTTGATTGGTTATACCCTAAGACGTTTGGAAAAATCGCCATTGGACAATTTCAGAAAAAATTATTACGTCCTGTTAAAGTGAATTAAAATTCAAAAATAGTTTAATATGGATTTTGAACAAAATAATGAATAACACATTCTATAATGCGTTATTCAATTTTACTTCTATCATGTCTTTGCAAAAAAACGTCGCAAAAATGTTAAAACAATATTTCTGTTATTCAACAAGAATTTTCTTCCAGTAATATTTATTCACATCAAGCAGCTTCATGAAATAAATTCCAGCGGAAACGGCCTTTACATCAACTGTAAAAGATGATGAAAGGAATATTTTTTGAGTATGAATCAATGTTCCGTTCAAATTAAAAATTTCCACCAGACCTGAAGAAATGAAATCAGCCGAAGAAATTGTGAATTTCCCTGTTGATGGATTTGGGAAAACTGATATGCTTGCAGGATCGCCAATTTCATTTACGGAAATCAGATGCGCGCACAATCCGCTCACTTGTACCGGGATCGGGCTATTTACAAAACTTGCATTGCCAAGTTGTCCATAGTTATTGGCTCCCCAGGCCCAGCCTGTGCTGTCATTCTTCATTGCAAAGGTATGAGCATATCCTGCAGCAATTGCGGTTATACCTGAGAGTCCCGGAACCGGAATAGCAACATGGCTGTCGGTATTGCTGCCGTTTCCAAGCTGACCATTGAGGTTGAAGCCCCATGCCCAAATTGTTCCATCATCTTTTAATGCGAGTGCATGATAAACTCCTGCAGCAATAGCAACAACTTTGGTGAGACCGATCACCTGAACCGGACTATAGCTGATAGCAGAAGATGCATTGCCCAGTTCGCCTTCATTATTGCCTCCCCAGGCCCAAACGGTGCTGTCTTTTTTGAGTGCAAGAGAAAACCCATTTCCGGCAGCTATCGCAATTACATCTCTTAAACCCGGAATTGAAATTGGCACATTACTCACTGTATTGATTCCGTTTCCCGGTGATGCTCCCCAGGCAGCAACAGTACTGTCACGTTTGATAGCAAGCGAATGATAATATCCACAGGCAATATGAGTCACTCCTGTTAGTCCGCCGGCTACAGGAACAGGAACATTGCTGGATCCACCAGAAAGTCCATTGCCAAGTTCACCATAATCATTATAACCCCAGGCAAAAACAGTGCTGTCACTTTTCAGTGCTAGTGTATGATACATGCAACTAATTTCTTTGATGCCGGAAAGTCCGGTCACACGTATTGGGATTGAACTGCCTGTATTAGTTCCATTACCCAATTCACCGGTTATGTTAGAACCCCATGCCCAAACTG
The DNA here is from genome assembly GCA_016720935.1 of Bacteroidota bacterium. NCBI lineage: Bacteria > Pseudomonadati > Bacteroidota > Bacteroidota bacterium. Next base: position 174,957 of record JADKJP010000002.1, on the reverse strand, counting down.
TACTGTCGTCTTTCAAGGCTACAGTATGATTCACTCCTCCACCAACATTTGTAACATGACTGATCAGGTTTACTGATATTGGAGTACTACTGAAACCGACTGTACTTCCAAGCTGGCCAAAAGAATTGGCTCCCCACGCATTCACAGAGCTGTCGCGGCAAATGAAGACTGAGTGTTGTCCGCCACAAGCTATCTTTTGAGCTTCTGAAAGTATTGGAAAAAAATAAAATGTTGTTTGCGCAATGGCCAATAAGCTCAGGCTGAGTAAACGTTTTGTCATAAAGTTATGGAGATTAAAATCGGCAATTATGTTTCTGACTGAATAGGAATAAAACTGTGATAAAGAAGAGCAATGTAGAGTATTATTTAATACAATGGTTGAAAGTGTAACGTTTCATTGAAAAAGCATATGTTTATCTAATTGATTCATATATTCATTGATAAAATATTGAAGAGCAAGATCCAACGGAAAGCTAAAAATCAAGTTCTTCACTGAATTTCATGAATACTCCTTTCTTACACTGAGAAAGGAAATTGCCCATGAGAATTCATGCAATGGCTATCTGGCAGGCCGATACACCAGGCCTTTCAAAATTTTTGGGAGCATATGTTTATTAAAAATAGAATAAAATCAGTGAAGAAAAAGATAGGCCGAGGGGTGAAATAAATTTGAATATTTTGTTCGGAAAACATTGTGAAATAGGAAACCGGGGTTTTGATAATCCTTGTGAATAAAGTCATTTGAAGCATTGAAACTAAGCCAGCCAACACCGAGGCACTCCGGCACATATGTTTTCCAACATATCTCTATCCAATTCCTTGAGGGCTGCACTGTGCTGAGAGTGAATCAAACAATCCCTCTATGCACTCAAAGCGCTATTGTTTAATTATTTTCCCACTCTTGATTATCCGTTTTTCATTACTCAACGTATAATAGTAAATGTCGCTTGAGTAAGCCGACAAGTTGATATTGTTTGTTGGGCTGGTCAATGTTTTTTCAATTTGTCTTTCACCTAATGAATTATATAAGGTGAATTTCACTTGTTGTTCGGCGTTAATTTTAAATGTCACATCGTTAGTGGAGGGGTTAGGAAATACAGAAACAAGATCGTCGCTTAAATATCCGTTTTCGATTCCTGTAATAATGTTTAAATTCATCAGAATGACCCCGCTGTCACCAACAGCAATGGCAGTATGTGGATTGATAAAAGTAATTTTATTGAGATTTGATGTAGTTGGGGCAACATCATACTCTAATATATCACCATTCATATTCTTTCTCAAATAAATATCACCATATCCACGGCTATCCACAATTTGAAAATAGGTTGTGGAATCAAAATCTACAGTGTGATAAATGATATATTGGAAATGAATGCTGTTAACGGAAATTGCAGGAAATGTCCATGCATTGTGAATGGCTAATGGATAGTATGTATCCTCACTATTTCCCGTACATAAAATGGATGAATGATTGAATCCCTGAACAGGTTGATCCGTAATATCCTTTTTGCAAGCAAAAATCACAAGAATGAAAAAAATGCAAAGAGTTAGTAGGTTTAAATTAATCAGACGGTTTAGTTTTGACCTGCTTCCACGTAAAAGGATTACTCAACTCCCGCTAACCACTATGTAATTATAAGAATTTATAAATTCAACCAAATTTATTCATCGCTATTTTAAAAGAATGAGTCATAGAGAATAAAAAAGAGAATGAAGAGAAGTATACCAATGCGGATCATTTTATGCAAACGCCAATAAGAAGCAGCCTGCACTTTGGATTTTAAATGGTCAGGAATAAACGTATCCAAGGGGTTGTTTGTATAATTTAACTCAAAATCAGAATTTGATTCTTTCACGGAGGCCGTAAATTTTGAAAAGTTTTCGTCTATCGAATTAATAATTATAAATTTTTCATCTCCTGAATTGTTCGTGTAAAACAGAACCCAATAAGATGGTAGGAATAACGCTTTTAAATAATGTACCTGCCTCAGTGGGACGACCTCCTCATCCTTTACTCGGGGCAGATACATATTGTTCCTGTCAAATGTAATGAGTCGGGTATTTCCGCTGTAGCTGAACCCCACCAGACCCAGAACAAACGTGGTAATTAAGAATATTGGAGCATTCGTAGTAGGGTTTTTAGAACCACTAATCATCATGAAAACGAAAGAATAGACCATTATAAACCCACATATTAACTTTGGAAGAACCATTTTTCGATTCAAACCCATCTTGTCAAATTGCAAATCCACAGGTGGTTTCAGCGCAAATGGCTCATACCTGCTTTTTTCCTTTTCCTTTGAAGTATTCTTCGAATTTATATGTGAGGTAGCAGGAACCAATACAAATTCATTTATTTTTTCAAGGATCATATTTGCTTCTTCTTCTGACAGCTCCAAGCCAATTTTTTCAACCTTTTTCTGGTAATCAAATTGGATTTTAAAGTACGCTCTGTTATTTCTGAACTTGCCAGTGTTTGTGTACAGATAAGAAAGAAAATTAGACGCCTTATTCAGGTCAAATACTCTTCGTTTTGAAAATAATTTCCATTTGTGATAGGTAATTAACTCGAAACGGCTTACACGGATGATTTCCTCACCAAAGAGCAAGTATAAAATATGCCATAGACCATAAAAGATGAAGGAGTTACATAATACAACAAAAAGTATAAAATAGAATAACGTAGAACTAAGCCCTGTCCGGATTTCTTCCACGAGTCCGTTTGCTAAGAAATAATCAACATAGATCAACACATATAAACCTACAATTCCGCTTATGAATTGATAAACAATTGCGTCCTTTCTTGAAGGAATTGTGAAGATTAGTCCATCCTGATCTTCGTTAAATATTATTCTACTCATAGATCAATCGTACAATTATTTCATTCCGGAAATTGATCTGAAAAATAATTAAATTTTTGTAATTCCCAAATTAGTAATTCAGCCAGAGCAAGTGTTTAGTATTCCTATAGGCAATCGCTCATTACACTTCAGATAATAAAAATTAAGATTGAGATTGCAGGTTAACAATTCCGAAGTGGGACTAACAATTAATATTTATGTATTGAATTTCTCTTTTTAGGGAATGCATGCAACCATGCATCTATTATTTCACACCATATATCAACCTGGCGCTGGAATCCAGGACAAGACTGCCACCGGGAAATTCTTTGCTTAATTTAGAATAAACTTCTCCATATATTTTTTCTTTCATCTCATCGTCCGCATTGCTGAGGGCTGAAACGACAGGAGCTGCCAACTCTGTCATCATGTTCCAATATACATCGGCAGATTCACATTTCAGTTGTCCGGGAATTTCCTTCGAAAAAACTTTGGTAAACCCGGCTTGCAAAAACAGATCTGTCATTAGGCCATCATTTGCACATCTGAAAATACCCGGACTGCCGGGCGGTGGAACAGGTAAATTCAATTCTTTCTTAATGACATCCATAATTGCAGAAACCCAAAAATTCTTTTCCGAACCATTCCATACCGTTGCTACAATTCTTCCTCCCGGTTTCAGCACACGAAATATTTCCTTCGCTGCGAGAAGCATGTCCGGGAAAAACATAAAACCAAAACGACAGCTGACTGCATCGAATGAATTGTCGGCAAAGGGAAGTTCGCAAACATCACACGCTTTCGTTTCGACATTGTGAATACCTCTGCGCCTGGCATTCTCCTCCGCAATTTCAAGCATTCCTGCTGAAAGATCGGTGATAATTACTTTGCCATCCGGTATCAAAGTTGCAATCGTCAATCCGGGCTCTCCGGTTCCAGAGGCGATATCAAGCACCAGGTTCTTGCCTTTTAGATCAAGCAGACGAATCATCTCTTCGCCAACCGGTTTTAAAAAATCCATATTCAGCTCATCCCATTTTTTCCATCCTGAAGAAAATTTATTCCAGGAGGCTTTTTGTTGTTCTCGGATTTGGATTGATTGCTGTTCCATATTGAATAAAATTGTTTACAAGGGTTAATTATTCATCACTTGACAATTTTTAAAATGCAATTATTGAAAAGTAAAATTACTAACTGTACTGAATGATTAGTTAAATATACACAAGGATTCAGGCAAGTCGTGTTAACAAGGAAAGTATTTCTTTTTACAGGGCATGAATATTTTCGCCTCTTTTGAACAGCAATATGTTTTCAGTGAAATCCTGAATTATGATTGAACGCCAATTGTTAAATATTTTTCATTTGATATTTGACCCATGATAGAATCCCATTTGGCTCAACACCTTTATTGATACGGGTTTTAACATCTCAGCCCTATATTTGTTAACATTTGATTTATTCTACCAAGCATAAGTAAGTACTGGCCAAAAAACAATTTTAATGCTTTAATGAACAGGGAAATTAACGTAAAATAGCTTTTCGACTTCAGATTGACCGATTATCCCCCTAAGTAAAATGAAGAAATTTATATGGATTGCATCTTTTATGCAATTTATTTACTCTTTCGTTTTTGGACAATTATTAATAAATGAAATTTGTCCGGCAAATAATTCTGTAATCCAAAACCCTTACGGGCAATACGATGATTACATTGAAATTTATAATTCCGGTGTGCATGCAGTGGATTTAGGAGGGTATGGTCTTAGTGATCAAGCCGATTCAACAGAGCGCTTTCATTTCTCTTCTTATAATCTTAATCCTGGCGAACACTTACTGGTATTCGCCTCCGGACAGGATGTGGTCCCTCCTGTTGACCATTATGAAATGCCTGTGAATGGAAATGGAATTTGGAATTATTATATTGGTTCTTCTCATTTAGATTCCAATTGGAGCAGCGCAACATTTGATGATAGTCAGTGGCAAAGCGGAGAAGGTGGTATTGGTTTTGGAGATGAGGATGACGCTACAGTGATTTCACCCTGTCGTTCAGTGATGCTCCGACAATCTTTTGTCGTGAACGATCCATCCAGGATTCTCAATGCTTTTCTGATGATCGATTTTGATGATGGTTTTGTCGCATATCTTAACGGTGTTGAAATTGCGCGATTCAATATGTATCCCGGCATTCCCGACTGGGATGATCTTGCATCCGATGCTCATGAAGCGGGAATTTATCAGGGACTCTCTCCTGATTCATTTGCTATTGACCGTGATTTGTTCAATTCGGCGATACAGACAGGAAAAAATGTCTTGTCTGTAGAAGTTCATAACGTCACTGCCAACTCCAGCGATCTTTCAGCCATTCCATTTCTATTTACAGGTGTGTCGGATTCACGCCAATTTTTTCCGGCTCCTCCGACATGGTTTCATCCGTCAACTCTCTCTGTTTTCGGTGCCGACTTTAAACTTCGCAGAAGTGGTGAGACCATTTATCTTTTCAATCCGGATGGAAATATTGTTGACCAGGTAAGTTATCCAAATCTGGAGACAGATCATTGTTATAACCGAACTTCAGATGGTGAGCAAAACTGGTGTTACAGTAATTTGCCAACACCCTTATTGCCGAATAGTTCATCCAACTGTTATAACGGATATGCTCTCCCTCCCGTCTTTTCTTTTGCAGGTGGATTTTATCAGTCTGGTATCATTCTGAATTTATCAACTTCATTGCAGGGTGCGCAGATTCGATTTTCAACAAATGGAAATGATCCCCAGATGAGTGATCAATTATATACTCATCCGATTACAATAGATTCGACAACAACAATCCGTGCACGTGTTTTTGCACCAGGAATGCTTCCTGGAAAAACAATAGGGCATACTTATTTCATTGACGAAGCCTCCCAACTTCCCGTATTTTCAATAAGTATGGATTCTTTGGATCTTTGGGATGAGAATTCCGGAATTTATGCTGCAGGACCAAATGCAGATCCATCATGGCCGCATTTTGGAGCGAATTATTGGCGAGATTGGACCAAACCCGCAGCATTTGAGTTCTTTGATAAATCAAAACAACACATCTTTAGTTTTAATGCCGAAATTGAAATTTATGGAAACTATTCAAGGGCTGAAGTACAAAAAAGTTTTGAAATCAAACTGAGTGACAAATTTGGAATGGATGGATTAAATTATCCTCTGATTTCAGATAAACCATATCTCTCAAATTATGAAAACATTGTCCTTCGCAACTCCGGAACAGATTGGAATGTGGTTCATTTCCGGGATGCGTTGATGGAAAGATTAATGAAATCAACTTACTCGGGCTATCTCGCAGCGGAACCGGTGAGGGTTTTCCTGAATGGACGCAACTGGGGTGTATATACGATCAATGAAAAACACAATCACACCTGGGTTGAGACAAATTATAATTTAAAAAAATCTGAAATTGATTTTCTTACAGAAATTGGAGATGAAATCATAACAGTAGATGGCAGCGCGAATGATTTTTGGGCTTTGTACAATTATAGTACTACTCAATCTCCATCAGATCAGCATTATTATGATCAAATTAATTCAATGCTTGATCTGCAAAACTATGCTGATTACTTTATCGCGGAAACCTTTTATAATAACGGAGACTGGATTGGCGAATGGACAAACAATATCAAAATGTGGAAACCGAAAGCTCCGGGGTCCAGGTGGAAATATTTGCTCCATGATCTTGACTTCGGATTCGATTTGCATGGTGATGTTACAGACAACAGGCTTGAGCTGGCCAGAAATCCTGATGCTTTCAGTTATTCATCAGAGATGTTTGATGCAATCCTGTACAATGAAAAATTTAAAAACTATTTCATCAACCGGTATGCCGATTTGCTAAATACCATCTATCTCCCGGCCAATGTGGAAACTGTAATGAAATCTTTCAAAGATTCTATGGCACTTGATATGGTTAAACATTTTGAAAAATGGGGAGGGGATACAGATTCCTGGCATTCAAACATCGATGATATGATGCAATTTGTGAATCAGCGTCCGGAAATTGCACGCTCAATGATCCTTGAACAGTTTTCGCTCAGTGGAAAGGTTCATCTTGAATTAAATGTTTTGCCTGCCGGCGCAGGAAGAATTGAAATCAGTACTGTGACTCCCGAGACTTATCCGTGGACGGGAGTTTATTTCAATGGAAATCCTGTTACGATTACTGCAATTCCAAATCCCGGTTTTACATTTGATCATTGGGGTTCCGGGCAATTATCGGGTTATGGCGGAGATCAATCTGTCACAATCAATTTTACATGGGATCAGCAAGTCGTTGCCTATTTCAGTGGAAGTGCAAAATACCCGCAGCTGAACATCAGTGAATTTAATTACCATTCCACTTCAGCATTTAATTCTGAAGACTGGCTTGAATTTTACAATTATGGTTCATTCGATCTGGACATTTCGGGATGGAAAGTTTCAGATGAATTAGATCATCACATTTATAAATTTCCAACCGGAACCGTGATTCCTTCGAATGAATACATCGTTCTTGCGAAAGACACAGTTGCTTTCGATAACATCTATCCAACAAGAAGAAACCGGCTGGGACAAATGGGTTTTGGTCTGGACAACACAGAAGGACAAATCCGGTTGTTCGATCACACAGGTACTACCTTCAGATCATTATATTATCAGTCGGAATTGCCCTGGCCTCCTGAGGCAGCGGGATTTGGATACACCTGTGAATCACAGATTGATTCAGGTGATCTCAGTAATGGTAACAACTGGTTGCCCGGATGTTTCGGAGGATCGCCGGGAGGTCCGTCTACAAATGCGCTTGCGGTAGACATTAATATTTCAGGGCCAAACATTCTCTGCAGCGGTTCTGAAATTGCACTGGAAGCTCCGGAATTCCCGGATGCTGTTTACCAATGGGTATTGGAATATCAGGACCTGCCGGGTGAGGGCAACAATACTCTAAGTACAAATGAACCGGGAGTTTATTCCATACATGTGAACGCTCACGGATGTATAAAAACATCAAATACATTTATTGTGTCCGAAAAATCGACAGCGACAGCGCCATTTGTTACTAATGAATCACGTTGTGGTCCGGGCTACGTCTTGTTAAGAGCGACTGCTCAGGATTCTGTCTTTTGGTTTGATCGTACCGATGGAGAGGCCCTGGCATCCGGTGAAACTTTTCTTACACCTTTCATGCAAACAAGCTCTACCTATTTCGTACGTTCAGGGAAAGATTGTCCTTCCACTTTCGTTTCTATTACTGCTTCAGTTTTTGAAAATTGTGACTCCTCCGTAAGTGTCTTTCCAAATCCTTCAACCAAAAACTCACACATCCTGATTCAAATCGCAGGATTGAAACCCGGAACAGCATCTGTTCACATCACAGATAGCCAGGGACAACTTGTAAAATCAATAGATTTGAATTTGCCGGAACAGTCTACAACATGTAGTCTGGATATACAGGATCTTGATGAGGGAATTTACGTTGTGAATATTTTACAGGAGGAAGCAAACTACACGACAAAAATTTTACGCATGGAATAATTTGGAAACTCTCTTCAAGTAACTCTTACGAATTCCCTATCCAGATAAACTATGAATTTTGGGAGGAGCAAAAAGTAAAGTGCAATCATTTCAAATTGAGTTGTCTCCTTTTAGCAAACCAATGTTGGCAATTATTGCTGAAAGCTAATTATAAAATAAACCAAATTACAATATAAAAAAATACGAAAAGAGAGTTTTCGTCTCCTTTCGCATTTTCAGTAAATTGATATTGATTAAACCGTCGTGAAAGTATCAAGCATTGATTTCACTTTGTTGTGATCCGCCTTAATCGCAGTATGTTGAATATTCAACATTGCCTGTTGCTCTGCAGTAATGTCCGACAAGTTGTTTCTTAGTGCTTTGTTATACGTTTCTACCGCAACGTCTTCTCCGTATTCACAAGAGTTAAGAATAGCTTTGCGGTCATTGCCCGTGAGCGAAGCTTTTACATCCATCCACACGCGAAAGAATTTTCCGGAAGTCATTGTTCCTTCTGCCGGTTTTCCACTTAATTTATTAACCTCGGTTACCAATTGATTTTTGCAGGTATGACTTGTTTCTGCAAATCGGCCAAACAGTGTTTTCAATTCCTCATCCTTTGTTTCTTTTGCAGCCGTTTCATATCCCTGAATCCGGTCATTATTGATGGTGATGAGCGAATTCAACAGCTCGATTGTTTTCTCTTTATCCATAATATGAATTGTATTTGATTGTTAATTAATTAGTATAGCGCGTGACCGGACTTGATAATTGCAATGCGATAACACAACACTGTTACTTGCAATGCCCTAGAAGCATCCAGATCAAGGCAAACACGACAATACTTCCAAGACAGCCTCCTCCCAGTTTTGCTGAGCCATAGCCGGCTATCAATCCTCTAAAAATATTATTCATGCTTATTCTTTATAAAGTTGTGACGTCTTTATAAAAAGAAGTCATAGCCATTATTGTGAAATTCTTTTTTCGGTTCCTTCTTTTCCTTCATAAACCGTTGTATTATTTTTTCTCCGGCCAGTTTAATGGTATCTCCGTGCTTTGTCGTAATATTCGTTACAGCAAATTGCAGCAATGTTCCCATTAATCTTGTAACCGGATTCCTTGAAGCACCGAACAAAACGATTTTAGAAAGATATCCTGTCGCCGCTCCAATTACATTGTTCACAATGTTACTTTTCAGTTCCGGGCTCTCCACTACTTTGCTAATAGTGGTTTTTATAATATTGATTGGCTTCAGGCTCTCGTAGGTAATATGAAACTGTTCCTTCAAGAGTACTAACTCATCCTCCTGCTTATTTTGCAAAAGCAATATGCTTTTGTTTAATGCGTCGGTTTCATTGATTCGTTGTTTCATGCCTCTTTTTGTTTTAGCATTTGTGCAATGATTGTATTGCTCACCGGGTTTTTAATCCAGCTATGCCGGAAGGCGTGCACCAGGATTGCAACAATTGCATAAAACCCTCCAATCACAAAAAATCCATAGTAGGAGTTTCCGAGCAATTTTCCGATCCATAATGCAAAACCAATGTTGGTGATTAAAACAGACAATACAACGGCCATAAAAACTGCCAGGCGTGAAACCAGTGAAGAAAGCACATCCGCTGATTTGTCTATAGCATGAAGCTTGTACAATTCAACTGTTGTTTTGGTGTAGTTTTCCGCTCTTTCAAACAGCGATTCGATGGGCGTTGCATTGTCGTTCATAACATGATTTTTTAACTTGACTTTTAAGCGAACTTAAGATGCTGCATGTTTACCTGCTGCGGCTCCATCGTGTTTAAAATCTGAAGCTGTACTTTTCAGGTCGCTTTTAGCTTCATCAAATTTTGATTTACCCTTGTCGGCCAAGTCCTGCGCCTCCTTTTTGGTACTTTCAAACTTTTCTTTGAGTGAATCACGAAATTCATCAAACTTTGTTTTTAGTTCGTCGGCATAATCATTTCCTTTGTCCATAATTTGCTTACGCGTTGTCGAACCTTTTTCAGGCGCGAATAAAATTCCTGCGATTGCGCCAATGGCAAGACCTGCCAATGCTCCTAAAACTACTTTTCCAGTGCTCATAATTTATGTTTTTAGATTGTTTGTATTTTAAAGTACTATACTTTTTTGTTTTCGGAAATAACTCTCAACAAAATGGAGACAATGGCAATAATCAACAGGAGGTGAATAATCGCACCCACACTGTAAGCAAAAAAGCCAATCGCCCAAATGATAATCAGAATTACTGCCACTGCATACAGAAGATTTCCCATGTTTCTTATTTTTAATACTTATTCTTGTTGTTTGTGCTATCCGGCATGATATCCATTTTCTTTGTGCCTTTCATTGGAATCATATTTCCTGACATATCCATGTGTTCGCCCTCTTTAAACATCATTTTTGTGCCTCCTTTTTTCATGTAACTACCGTTGCTCATTACGACTATTCCATTATCCATGGTCATTTCGTGGTTTAAGGATACCATTCGGCCGGCCTTTACCATGACCATTTTACCGTCCTGCATCATGACGCCATCGGGATGTGACATGTCTGCCGGATTTTTTTGCTCGTTTTGAATTTGGTTGTTATTCAGATCACGATTTTGAATCATGCCATCATCGTTTCTGTTGTTTTGAGGTGGATTCATTTTGTTTTGTGTTGAATCCACTTGCGCATACGAGCAGGCTGTTATCGCGATTGCCGTGAGAGTTAAGAGTATCTTGTTCATCTTTATGAAATTTAAATTGTTTTATTACCCGGTAAAGGTCGGCTATATGAAAAGGATATACTTTACATAATTTTCGAAAAGAGTTACACAATCCTCACATTGTACTTTTACGATTCCTCATCAGAAACGGCACTAATCGGTGTTTTCTATTGTCAATACAGATTAATTCATCCGGCATGATTGAAACTTTGTTCTTTATAAGTTTAGGAAACTTCACTTGACTGAATGAAAGAACACGACTTTGACGCTTTGAATTGTAGTTTCAAGAAAATATAATGAAACAAGTATTCCGAAAAATTCGATAAGAATTCAGCAAAACGAAATGATATGATGAACTGATTCCCGCTTAATATTAAAGCCTTTTTGAAAATTATTAGTTTTATTCCTGTACTCTAAAAAGTACTGTATTTAATACTTAACAGTATACGCAACCAGATAAACCACATACTCCGCGAAGAAAAACCACCAGAATCTTTTGTAATATTTTCTGACAGATTGCTGGAGATTCAATCGTATGGAAAATGCATTGACAATAAAAAGCGCGAATAAAACAATGTGTCCAATCAGCAAGACTTTGGTCGCGATGGAAGGAATATCTGAATCATAAAAATCAACAGACTTCATATAAATTGTAAACAAGTAGGCTGTCAAAACCAAAATGTTTCCGGCGACCAATGCTGTTTTTGAAGAATGATGGATGGCAAAGGTCTTTATATTGTACTTCGCATCTCCCTTGACATCTGCCAAATCTTTGAACCAGGAAATGACAATACTAAATGCGACAATAAAAATTGTAAGTATTTTGACATTCTCCGGCATCGCAATGGTGCCGTTTACCAGGTAATTGAATATTAAAAAACCTCCTGCGTTGAGCAAAATACCCCGAACAAATGTAATAGCAAGGGCTGCAGTTACATGATGCTTCTTCAGATGGAATGGCGGCATTGAATAAGCCCAGCCAATTGTTGTGGCCAATGCAACAACTAAAAAAAGATATGGCGTAATGTACAAAGCAAGTCCGAGACTGAATATCAGGGCTGTTATCACAGTGATTTTTGCCTGACGAGGGCTCAGCGCTCCCGATGGGATAGGCAAAAACGGTTTATTAATTTTATCAATAGCGACATCAGCAATCTGATTAATCCCAACGATAAAAATATTACAGGAAATCCCGATACATAAGGCCAGTATCAGGTAGGATATGCATTGCGTTTCCTGCTTGTCACAAACAATAAAATACAATGTCAAGATACTAATCGCGCTTCCGATGATTGTATGCGGTCTGCTGAATTTCCAGAGTGTGCTGAATGGTATCATGATTCAGCTTCTACCTGAATTACGATGAGTGGACTAAGGCCGTTCTGCAGTCGAAAAATTTTAATTTTTTTACCGTTGTGTGCAAATACCCTTTTGTATTTACCCACAGAATATGATTTTAAAACCGACACTATTCCGTCATAGGTGATGATAAAAATGTTCACGGGAACCACATAGGTGAAGAACAATCGCTTCAAAGAAAATGGAGCAACAAAAGGAGTCAGCAAAAAAAGACCGAAAGTGGTAGTCAAGAATACTTTCAAAAAACACAATAGTGTCGGTTCAAGCACCTCCACAATAAAAGCGGGCGATCCGGATTGCAGGATTTTATGTACTATCTTTTGTTTCTCTTCATCCCTGAAATGATGGAATGCGTTAAACATGGTATAGTATTTACCTTGTTCAAATTCCATTTCAAGCACATCTGTTTTAGAGATCGCTATAACATCTTTATTAACTTTCTTTTTTAGTACGCCAGGATATTTATCACTCAGGGAAAGACTGCTAAAGCGGTTGGTCTTTTTGTAAATGCTGATAGCCGGCTCTCCGCTTCCTGAACAGAGATCCGTCATAGCTGTTGCAGACAGAGACGCTTGTTTCACATAATTTACAAAAACGTCATATACATTGAACCTGCTTACAACAAATCCAATAAATTCCGTCTGATAATTTCTTAAAATGGAAGGAAACCAAGCAGCATCTTCTAGTTCTTTCACCAATCGTTATGAATTTTTGGAAACGATAAAATTATATTACAGAAAAAATTCGTTTAGCGGACGAATTACGATTGATGGGTTACAGACTCGCCTACCTTTTCGTTGGTCACAGAAAGAAGATTGGAAAATTTCTATGTTCCCGATGCCCATCATGCCAATCTGACAAATCGCTCAGGGCGCGACTAAACAATTTTTTCTGCAATATTCAATTTACAAAGGTGATTGCTTTTCAATACACTTGAGTTACACAATTCTCGAAAAAACATACATCATTCACACATTTGAATGAAAGATTATTTAAGCAATCTGTCTGAATTGAATGAAATCGAAATAAATCGAACATTCTTCTAACAAATTCCAGGTAGCTTATTTCACTGTGGGATTTTTTATCAAAAAACGTCTCTGAAAAGGATGTCCTTTAAGAAGAAAATCATGTCCTCTTTTTATCTCAAAATAGAATGCAATCTCGCGGGAAAATGTTCCAGACGAACAAATTTTCTAAAAGTTTAGTTTTAATTCATGAAGAAAAAAAAACGGCCACCCATTCAGATGACCGTTTAGAATAATAAAAAACTTTTTTACTCTATCGCGAATCTTATGCGTTGCACTTCCGCGCCATCTTTCGCAAGAGTTATGAAGTACATTCCATTGCGCAAACCATTCAGATCGAGATCTCGGATGTTTTCTCCTTCAACTGAATCTATATCCTCAAGATATACACAATGTCCAAGTACGTCAGTAATCTGCAAACGAACCTTGTCTTTTTGACTCTGCGTAAAGACAACACGAATGTGATCTCTTGCAGGATTCGGATAAGCTACAAGTGAATTAGTGGATGTCACATCACTTTCCAATGTTCTGCAGGCCAGATTCACAGCAACAGCTTTCTGAGCGGGTTGTCCTGCACCACAAGCATTGAGACCATTCACTTTGATTGTTGCTGTAGTGCTTGTGGCAGAATTGAAATTCACCGAGAGTGTTGTGCCGGAAGATGAATAAGATGCTCCACCGGTTACAGACCATGTATAAGAAGAGGCACCGGGTACTGTAGCTATCGAATAACTCTGAATCGAGGCCTTACAAACCGGCGAAGGACCGCTGATCACTCCGGCTACAGGAGGCCTTGCTGTCACAGAGTAACAACGTGCCGTTCCGGTTCCGCAGGAATTGATTGCCGAGACACAAATATTTCCTGTACCCGTAAATGCGTTTGTGAAATTAACCGTGATAGATGTTCCATTCATGGCAGTCGTCGGGACCACACCATCCGGAACAGTCCATATATAACCAGTTGAACCGGCCACCGCGGCAATTGAATATGTAACTCCGCTCATTCCGCAAAGGTTACTTGCCGGACCTGAAATACTTCCCGGTTGAGCAGGTGTAGATTGTATCGTGAATGATTTTGTAAATGAACCACAGCTATTAGAAGTAGTAATTGTCAAAATTCCACTTGTCCAGTTGGGAAGGAAATTCACTGTACAGGAAGTTCCATTTGAATTCACGATGCTTGCATTACCGGTAATTGACCAGGAATAAGTCGAGGTGCCATTCACTGAACCCATTGAATATACTACTCCGTTTGTACCAGGACAAACAAAGCCAGGACCACTTAGAGCATTGGAATGAGATGGTATACCCGTGATCGAAGCGGAGCGTGCGGAACCATTGCCAACGCAATTTTGTCCGTACACCGATATCGTTCCCTGACCAAAACTTGAAGGGAATGAAACCTGGATGCTCGTTGTTCCTTGTCCGCTAACAATGCTGACTCCGGTTCCGGTTACGGACCAGACATAATTGGTCGCATTCGCAACAGGAGAAATGGAATATGTATATGTACCCGGTCCACATGCAGGGAATGCACCACTAATTGTGCTGGGCAGTCCCGGTTTAACATTGATAACCGGTACATTAATACAGGATGCATTCCCGTTACCACAAGGATTGATCGGTGTGACACAAATAAATCCACCGTTGTAAGTAGGGCCAAAATTCAGTGTGATACTGTTAGAAGTTGAAGCGCCGCTCACTCCTGCTGGCAATGACCAGAAATAGGATGACGCACCGTTTACGGGCGCAAGGTTGTACACGACTCCAGAACTATTACGACAAACCCCTGGTGATCCTGAAATTGGACCTGCATTGGCCGGAGCCGCGCCAACGGTCGTGATTGCAACAGATGACGTTCCGGTACATCCATTCGCGTCAGTAATCATAACTGAATAAAATCCCGGTGACAAATTCGTAATAGATGAAGTCGTTTGTCCGCCCGGATTCCATTGATATTGATAGGGTGTGTGACCACCCACAACAGCAACAGATGCCGCTCCATTGTTAAACCCACAGGTGGCTGAAGTGAAGCTCATGTTTCCTTCGACTTTTGACGGCTCTGTAATTGTGGCGAAAGCAGTATCCCTGCATCCGTTCGCATCTGTCACGTAGAAAGTGAATGTTCCGGTACCCAAGCCGCTGGTCTGTGCGCCACTGTAAATGTATGGTTGAGTTCCTCCTGTTGAAGTCAGGGCAACACTACCGTAATCCCCGTAGCAAGGCGGTTGAATTGTCGTCGACTGCAGCTGCAGAACTTCCGACATTGTCAGTTGGCCATTTTCATACATAAGGATATAATTGGAATCTGCCGGGAAATGGAAAGAAGACGGAACCAGTGTGTAAACGCCGCTGTGCATAACAGAGTTTACTACTTGCCCCAAAGAATCCAGAATAGTATACGACGGTCCGGATGACGCATTCACACCTGTTGAATCAGCATTTTTATATCCACTGATTGTTGAAGTATATTGAGCAATTCCAACACATGACTGAATTTTGTTGTTTGCTTTTACATGAAGTGGTGCCGGCAGGATGGTCAGGTTTCCGATAGCATAACTGATCTCAAAGTTATCCGAGAAGAAAGCGCCGGGAACAACCATCCATGTACCAACTGTTGTACCGGTGATGAGGTTGACGGATTTTAATTCTGTTGTTGTATCTGTTGAGTTAACATCGTCCTCATCCAAAACTACCGCGATATTATCACTGTTATCCGTATTCACAGGAATGCTGTCAACCGTAGTGTTACCGTTCGTGATGACGCGTGGATTTGTTATTACACGCGGATTGGTGATCACGCGTGGGTTGGCCATGGCGCGTGAATGTATGCCTGCACCAGGACTTTCGAGTACGATCTGCGAGCTGTCGTCATCATAATGGAAAACTGATTCTGTTGCCAGGTCAATGATGAGTGTAGTATCCATTACCGTCAGACTGTTGGTAATGACCCTCGGGTTTGTGATCACACGTGGGTTGCTGACTGCTCTGCCGGTGGCGACCATCGCACGGTTAGCAAAATCAGCATTAGTAATGACACGTGGATTCGTAATGACACGCGGATTCACAAGTACCAATGCATTCGATAATGTAAGTTGGTGAGTTTGACGGATGGAATCCAGGAAACTCTCCCGTGCAGCGTTATTTATTTTCGAATCATCATACTCATAGTTGAAATGAAAGTCGCCGATTTTATCTCCGTATACTATACTTGTATCACGTGGCGAAATCACAATCGGCATTTTCCGGACGGTGATGTGGCCTGGCAGGAAGTTGTAGTCATACGTTGCGTTCAGCAATGAATCAATCGGGTCATTCTGATTTAATGCATCGACGGAGGCCGCAACCTGATAGATGCCGGCATTACATTCCGGTGTGGCGAGGGTCTGGTAGTGTATGGATGTCAGACCTACTGCGGAATCTGTCAGATTGAAATCAGACAAAGGATGACCGTTCAACAAAATCGTTGAGCTGAAAGAAGGTAATACTTCTCCATACTTTTTAACGCTGTTATCCACCTGCACCGTAATGATCGGTTTGGCGATGATGTTGAAGTAGACTCCATTGGAATAGCCACCATCCACGCCGTTTGTTGTCAGCGGTGGGTTGTACACTTGTAAAATCGGATTGCCGATAAACATCGGAATCTCCGCGGAAAGGTGATTGCCATCAAGGAAGACCGTAGGCACCGCTTGTCCGTTAAAATAGACAACAGAACCGGAGAAGAAGTAGGATCCGTTAACTGTGGCAGTGAAAGGTTGATTGCCCGGTACAACTCCAGCGTTAGCAGGCAGAGCGGAAATCAGACTTGGTTTCGGACGTGCAAATGATTGAATGGCTTCTGTTGCATTGATCAAACCATAACCTGAAGAGAAATCAAATCCCGGTGATCCCATATCGATAGCCGTATGCTGCAGCAAATAGCGCAGAGAATCTGGAGACATACGATCACCATAGAATTTTCTCTTCGCTGAAAGAATTAAAGCCGCTGTACCGGCTGCATGTGGAGCAGCACAGGATGTTCCATAGAAATTATAAAGTCCGTCCAGTTCGAGATCTTTTGAAAAGAAATTTACAGAAGTATTGACTCCGTCGGGCGCGGTGAAATCCGGTTTGTTTCTCACAAGACCATAAGCGGATGAACCTCCTACCGAAGAAAAAGGTTCAATCAAAGGAGGACTGATTCCGAAGGCCGGTGTTTGCGTATAGCGTGCTGCCCCAACCGACATTGCTCCTTCGGCATTTGCTTGTCCGATGACGGTGGATCCCCCACTCTGATATTCCTGGATCGTCATGTCCCCGCGGAAAACAACATATTTGAATTTCATCGGAGTCACTGGATCTGCGGACCATGTACGTACAATCATCAGATTCGCGATTACATCTGACTTGACAACGAATGGAAGTACTTCTATCGGATCTCCCCAATTATTCTTCCGGTTCAAACCGAACAATTTTGTTCCGGTCGCATCGGTAAGATAAATATCAAAGTCACTGCGGGCACCCGGCAACTGATGCAGTGAATAAATAGAATCATCCCATTGCAAGACGAGCATATACGTTCCTTTCTTGAGTGAAATCTGTTGGAGATAATCACCTCCTCCGAAATTGTGTGCGCTTCCTGTAAGTCCAAATGGAGCAGGCATCGGATTAAATATTCCTTCGAAAGCTGCGTTGCCAAAGTTTCCTGCCGAAGTGAAGTACGCGACTCCCTGATCTTTTACAAAATTTACTGCCTTGGAAACTACTCCATCCTGGAAGAATGGTTCGGTGATATAGGTTACATCATCGACAATGATATCGCAAGTATCTTGCTGCAAGGAAATAATTCCTTCCGCAAAATCACCCGCACTTACAAAGCCTGTCCGGAAAGCAAGCGAAGCTTTCGGTGCGACATCATGTACAATTTGTAACATCGCGCGTCCTTCATCGAGACCTTTGCCTAGTGGATAATCCTGGAGCAATTCGACCGGGCGTTCATTAACAGGGTTTCCCGGTCCGGGCAAATCTTTGTGACTAATATCAAGAGAGGCAGGATTTCCGGAAAGTGTATTGTAGCTGTCTGACATCACACCAACTTTAATTCCCGAGCCATCCAATCCAAAGAGTGTTCTTGCCGAATCTGATTTCATGGCTTTATCTCCTTGTGAAGCAATAAATCCTGCTGCACCAATTGGTGAATAATTCGGACGAACGAAGTTGATCAGTGCAGGAAGCGAATCCAGTTTGGGCAGATGCGCTATCGGGAAATATCCGGTGATGATTAGTGTGGAATCTCCATTATCAATCAAACCTGTCATTCCATATACAGGAGTCTGGAGCAGAGAGAGTACTGAATAGTACTGCCCGACATTGGTGATGACATCAATGAAGACCGTTCCTTCAATTGAATCCAACTGGAATACGTTGTTCTTCACCGGTGGTCCGATAGAATCCGGATTGGCGACAAGCTGAGTCAGCTCTGGTCCCAGGGCAGTATTGACCTTACCCGAATCAGGCGCATTGTAATAAGGTAAGATGCAATTGGTCGCATATACAAGTGTTGATGCCGAAGCAGAACAACCATTTGCATCTGTGACAGTATAGGAATAAGTCCCAGGTGCAAGATTCAACGTATCATCACCTGCGTAAGAATACGGTGCCGTACCACCTGTGGGCGCCAGTGACACCTGACCTGTTATCGATGCTTCAAGACAGATAATTGTTGTATCACCAATTCCGGATAAAACAAGTTGTGCCGGTTGATGTATTGAAATCGAATCCGTCGCAAAGCATCCAACTCCATCTGTAACTGTATAGAATAAGAGTGAGTCTATAGCAGCTTGTCCGCTGTATGAAAAAGCACCTTCTCCGGTATATGGAGGTGTACCGCTTGTACCGGTAACGGTAACGCTATATGCATTTCCATAACAGGAGATCGCTGTAGGAATCAGGCTCATCGTCACTGCTGGATTGACAACAATCGTTGTCTGCGTACAACCCGGATTTGATGCACAGCCACCTTCACCACGAACAAAATAATCCGTTGTAGATCCCGGCAATACATTTAATGTTGAACCGCTTCCTGCAGAAGTTCCTCCGCAAGAACTGGTGTACCACTGCCATGTTGTTGCATCATTGAGCAAAGCTGATCCAACTGACAGGGTTGCGGATGTTCCCTGACAAACAGCAGCGTTCGACAAAACCGGTAGATTCGCTTCTACACAAACGCCAAGACGTACCATCCAGAAATCCTGTGCACCCTGGTTTCCGCTTACATCACCATCACTGGATGCAGAATAACCCGCCGCAATGTAATTTTCATCTGCAGTTTGCGCGATTGAAGTTGCATAATCATCCCCTGAACCACCAAGACATTTCTGCCATTGAACAACAAGCTGATCGTCCAATTTGAATACCCAAAAATCAAGTGCGCCATGATTGCCGTTAATGTATCCATCGTTCGAAGTGGTAGAACCGCACACTAAAAAGCCACCATCTGCAGTACTAATCATCGAACCCAAAGCGTCAAGATCCGTTCCACCATACGAATGTTCCGATTCCAAATTGCCATTAGCATCCGTTTTCACCAGCCATATATCACCGTTGGTATTAGCATGTGGTGTATGTACATCTCC
This sequence comes from Bacteroidota bacterium, assembly GCA_016720935.1. Lineage (NCBI taxonomy): Bacteria > Pseudomonadati > Bacteroidota > Bacteroidota bacterium. The sequence goes on along the minus strand of JADKJP010000002.1, from coordinate 154,877 downwards.
GTCATTAGAATCAGAATAGCCACCAATAAGGTAACCACCATCCGGAGTTGCAATCAGGGACGCCGCTTCTTCATATCCCAATCCGCCATAACTTTTTTGCCATAACAAATTGCCGTTGATATCAGTTTTCAAAAGCCAGTAATCGTAATAACCGTTATTCACGGTCACTTGTCCATCAGTTGAACGTGCCGATCCAATAATGACATAGCCTCCGGGAACTTCAAGAGCGCTGCTTCCAAAATCAAGCTGCGATCCTCCATACGTATGTTCCCAAAGCAGATTTCCGGAGCTGTCGAGTTTGAGCAACCACACATCTCCTCCACCATGTTGTACCGACACGTCTCCATCGTTTGATTCTGTGAACGCACAGATAAGGTATCCAAGGTCAGCAGTTTGTTTGATGTAATTACCCCCTTCACCGGCACTTCCACCCAGGCATTTTTGCCATTGAATAGTTCCGGAATTATCCAGTTTCACTACCCACAAGTCGAGTGTGACTCCGGAAGGATCATGGTTTCCGCTCACATCACCGTCGTTCGAATGTGTCCAGCCGGTGAGGATATATCCGCCATCAGCGGTTTGCTGAATGGTTCTTCCCATATCATCCTTTGACCCGCCCAGTGCTTTTTGCCACTGTAAATTTCCAAGACTGTCTGTTTTTACTACCCAGAAATCCAATCCACCATGAGCACCAGTAACTGTACCGTTGTTACTTGCGGTATATCCGATCATCACATATCCCTGATCCGCTGTCAACAAAGTTTGTTGTTGTTGCACCGGTTCATCATCACCTGTTCCGCCAAACGCTTTTTTCCAGCGTGTATCCGGTGCTGCAGCAAGCGGCGCGACCGCGTCAATGCCATCACAATCTTCATCGATTCCATTATTCGAAATTTCCAATGCTCCCGGATGAACATTCGTGTTTGCATCATTGCAATCCGTGTTATCGCTTACATAACCCATCGGAGCATTGCCGCAATTCTGTATGCTTATAGCAGGGTTTCCGTATCCATCTCCATCTGCATCCGCATAATAGGTGTTATCCGGACTAATATTCGGATCGTTATCATTGCAATCAAGACCATAATAGGCATAGCCCGGAGGAGGACTAGAAGCACAAATCGCCAGTGAGTCATTGGGATTCCCCCAGCCGTCACCATCAAAGTCAACAAAATAAAATACCGGTTGATGTATCAATGAATCTGCATCGTTGCAATCTGTACCATCGAAGATATACGATGGTGGCAGAGGTTGTCCGTTTGCAAAAATTCTATTCGTGGCATCACCATATCCGTCAAGATCTGCATCCGGATAGAAGAAGATACTATCAGTGGCAACGGGAAAGGAGAAATAATTTGAAATCGGGTCGGATCCTCCAAAAGCACCTGCATCATTTCGTGTAGCATCAGCGTCATTGTATGAAGGATTCGGATCTCCACCGTCAATAACTTCCGATCCGAATGATGGTCTGCCATTCAGTTCTGCAACTGAATAAGCGCTTGGATTATTGGATGGATCCAGAGAACCAACGAATGGTCCACTGAATGCTGCATTTAAGCTGTTGACGATGTGCACATAGTTATATGTGAATTCTCCCGGAAATCCGTTGCAGAACATCACAGCATAAAGCGGATGGTTTACATTTACAAAGTTGTTTTTGATCACCCAGTATTGAGGATCCTGCACCACAAGAGTTTGAAAGACTGCATCACCGATACTTTTAATGGTATTGTTCTGGAACAAGCTGAGTGAACCTCCATACGTATTATATTGGTTCATAAACGCGCTTGGTCCGTCGCCATTCCCCGCTATTCTGTCATTCAGTAAAAAATAATTGTTGGTAATAATGAGCGGATTCTGATCGGTCATTGACACGATCGCATCTTGTCTATCGTACTGTAGAAATTGATTTCCTTTGATCAGAATAGCTTCTCCGGTAATGCCGGAATAAATAATAATGCAGTTGAAGTTGTTATCCCCGACAACATAACACCCACTCACTGCACCTCTGGTTATTTTAATATATCCAAAAACTGTGTCTCCTGTAATCTCCACATAGGCCGTTCCTATTGCGCTATTCAAATCACCGATATTCTCGGTGCGGCAATTGGTAATGTGAATGGTATCACCGGTGGTGATGCTGTTGTCGACCATCCCCCCTGTTATCCATGCTTCATTCAAACGCCAGCCATTAAGCATTTGAATATTTCCGTTCACCTTGTATTTTGTTCCGGGTACAGCAGATAGAAACACCAGTCCGGTTTTAGTTAAACCCGGATCCTGAATGTTCTCCAAAAAAGCCGCGCCCCCGGCACGAGGATAAATAAGAATGGTATCACCAGCTGTTGCCGCATTGACCGCATCGGTAATTGTTGTGAATGCGCCGTTTAGTCCATTTTCTTCAACAACCAATATTGAGGACGGCAAGAAGCTTGATTCAAATGCTCCGATATCACGACGGATGGAAATGTTTTGACCGATCTGGTCAGGAGTCATATCAACGGGGTCGCCGGCATCAATTGCAGGACTTGTCGATTGCAAAGTCATCACCATTGTATTTCCAATGTTAGGACCATTGGCGTTTGCGAGTCCACCAACTTTAGGATCCCGTGGCAATGCCAGTGTTCCAATAATGTCCCCTGTGCCTTGCGTAAAGGAAAAATTCTGATTGATCCCAATCAGATTGTAACCTCCGGAAGTGATTGATCCACCAACGATATAACCATCCGGCCCGGATGTTGAGGCTGTGTTGCCTGCAATAATGGACGATGTAATGGAAGCTCCGTTTTCAACTTCTATTCCACCGCCACTAACAAGGGCGGCATTTCCATTGATGGTCGACGTGCGCAGGTCAAGTATCCCTGCACTGTAAATAGCAGCGCCATAGTCCGCGTTATTACTGTTGAAAGTGCTAACGGATACGTTCAGTGTTGCACTGGTGTCATTGTAAATTGCACCACCATAATTAGCATTTCCGTTTGACAATAAACAATTGTGAATTGTAAGGTCCCCTTCGTTCAGAATCAAACCGCCATTGGCAGTCGGACCGGGATTTCCTGTTGACAACATCAGGTAGCCAATCGAAACCGCAGCGCCGGGAGAAATTGTGAAGAGTCGGCTGCTAATGTTGCTAACGATCCAGAGACCGCCCACAGTAGCGGAGCCTTTCGTAATGTTTAAATCTTTATTAATTAAAATTTCTCCGCTTGTAAGAGTGAGGGTACCGGAAGCCGCCGGAGTGAATGTAATTGTACTTCCATTGGGTGCATGCGCAATTGCATAACGCAAAGAGCCCGGACCGGAATCTGCAAGGTTGGTGACAACAGAATTCAATTGTCCAATCTGAAATTCACCAAAAGATGTTAATCCTGTCGCTGACATCGCCGTAGAAGAACGGTTGTTACCGGATTGCAATGTCCAGTTTACATTGTCATATGAAGCCACTTCGAACATCGAGAAATCGGTGCTACCATCGACATCGGTATTTGACCAGTTAAAGGTGACATCCGCAGTAAAAAATGCAATGGATGTATTCGTAATTATCCAATGCCGGTTCACACTTGTCAATTCATCAATCATGGATGACTGTACCTGTGCATGGTCTCCCGGCAAAGAATGAACACGCAGGTAGCCCGGATTTGTTACGTTAGTGAACTGGACAAATACGGGAGTATAATAAGTGGGATCACCAATATGAAATGCTACGCTTGCATTTCCATAGTCGACATACTGATCCATATTTCCATCGACATAACTGTTTGTAGTCGCTCCGATAATTGTTGAACCCAATGCCATGACCACGGAACCGGTATCTGTATGTATAATTCCATTCTGAAGATCAAGATTGCTCGTAATCGTCAGTGCATTGTTCATAAACACACCGGCACTGTTATTTATTGTCAGCTGACTGATCGTACCTGACCCGTATAAATTCTGAGATGAACTTCCGTTGAAAACGCATTGGTTGAGTGAAATAGTACCAAAGTCAATAAGCTGATCACCGATAAAATTAAATGTGATGGGTCCTGTAAGTGTTCCGTTACCCGGGACGTTATATCTTCCTCCATAATTCTGTGCAGCATTATACAAACCGATGCTGCCACCGGCAATATAAAGTTCGCCCGCATTGACGAATTCCAATCCATCAGGGAAGGATGTTTCAGCTATTCCGTCTTTCAAGATCTGCGCACCCGGATCAGAATTACCAAATACACAAGAAGTGCCTGTTACAAAAAAGTCGTCGTCTGTATTAATGTTAAACTGACTAAAATTGAAAAAGCTTGTTCCTGTTCCGTTAAAATAAATATCACCGCCAGACCATTCGCAGGTAGTAAAGTTATTGATGGTTCCCCCATCAAAATTGTGATCGCCACTGCTTATCGAGAAGCTAGAGAAATTGAGAAAATCAATTTGCCCGCTGCCACCAAGGTGGGTCATTCCGCCCATATCGAAACTGGATCCGATTCCGAACTCAGCTGTTCCATTTACCGTCAGTGAATTTGTGTTCATTGTAAATGTTCCTTCGCAAATAAAATCCGTTCCGGGTCCATCGTGAATGGTCAGACTGCCTTCCGCTCCATTCATAATTGATCCCGGCTGCATGACCAACTGATCAGCGGAAACACTTTGTGATCCGAACGAAACAGTGTGCCCGTAACGAATAGTAATTGTTCCGTCCGCTTCCGAAGGTGCTTGTGATGCTGCAGCCCAGGTCGTGCCGTTAAATACCTGCCAGATGGACGCCGAGTTCCAGCTTCCGCTGGCCACTGTACGGTAATCACCACCTGCAGCCGGTAAGTATTCCCAACTTTCATTGTGTAAACCACTCAGACCATCTACACCATTGAACACATAACCCCTGGCTCCAATTCCAAATGCAGTTGCATAGCGAATTGAAATTGCCGGAAAATCAGTTATCTGGTTCCATGCAGAAACTGCAGGATCGTAAGCGTAAAAATCACTCGGATAATTGCTGCCATCTGTTCCCATACCAATATAAGCTTGTCCGTTAACCGCAAATCCAATTACACCTACACGCTGTCCGCCGGGAAAATTTGAAACCGGAGACCATGTGTCCAACCCCGGATTATAGCTGTAGCAATCTTCGAGGTAACCACCGGAATTAATTCCCGTTCCGACAAAACCAAGACTGCCCAGCGCGATACCAACAGCTTTCGAACGTTCTACGGGAATACCGGAAATGCTTGTCCATGTTCCACCCGGACCGGCATTCGGATCGAAGGACCAAAAATTGGATGTTGGTCCAACAAGGTTGTCATATCCGGTTCCAACATAACCGATGCCACTAATAGAAAACGATACTGCGTCGGAACGTGGTGACCCGCTGAAACTGGTCATTGCCGACCAGGAATTTCCGCTTTGATCGTATTCATAAAAATCATTCAGGTAACCGATGTTGTCTACACCTAGTCCCACATACCCTTTCGTTCCGATCGAAAAACCAGTTGCTCCGGTACGAGCTGTTCCCGGGAAATCCGCAACCTGCGTCCATGAATTAAGTACAGGATCAAAGGACCAGAAATCTGTTCGTGCGGAGTCTGTGTCGGCACCAAGTCCGACATACCCTTTTGCACCAATGTTAAATCCGACTGAAGAAGAACGAGCTGTTCCGGCAAAGTCGGTTTTCTGTGTCCATGTGTCGGCAGTTTGTGCGACCGTTGCTGCAGACAGGAGTACTAACAATACAAGAATTGAAGAGTAACGAGTTTTCATGTTTATGAAATAAATGTTGATTGCAGTTTGGTTGATTGATATTAGCTGAGTCTAATTCTAAATAGAATAGGTGAATTATGTACTACATGTATATGTAGAATGACAATAGAATAATCAAAGGGGGTTCGGAATAATTCTTGTCAGAACTACTTGAAACTTGAAATTTGTTATTAAATATTAATTCTCAGGCTACCCACAGGCAGACAGCTTGAAAACATTTAAATTACTGAACAGTTTAATGCAAAAACAAAAAGCAAGGGCGCGTCATTATCTTCATTGGTATCATTTCCGGCATCTGGAACCTGACATTGCTTTTTCAATCATACTAACAGACGTCACCGCTTTGAACCGAAAAAATACATAAATTTTTCATGCCTAAATATTGATTTTTTATAAAAGTTCTTTTTTTCTTGGTTGATGTATTAAAAGCCTGCTAAAACGCAGGAAATGGGGCATAAATCAATACTGGCGAGGCTTTCAGGCCAAACCTTTGTCGAATTATTGAATATAAACCATGGCAAAATGAAACAATTAACTTGAAATTAAATCGTTAACAATCCCGTTATAAATCGGCTTTTATTTCACACATCGGCGCAAAAAATTAGTTTTTAAAACAATGTGTTTCCGGATGCAATCATGATTTTGTTTCTTAGAAATCTCTTCTTCAATCAAAAATTATTTTTCCAAAACTATTTTTTGATTCCGTTTGATAGTGATAAAAATAGATTCCGCTTTTAAGCCCGTTTCTTTTCACGACAAAATTTGATTCATGAATCGGGAACTCTTCAATAAATTTTCCTGTCACATCAAAAATATTAATCTTTCCCTGACCGATTAAATTGTCCTTGAACTGAAATACAACTTCACTTGATGCAGGGATCGGGTGAACCCAAAGAGTTTCATCATGAGCCAGGTATTCATTCACAGAAACAGCATTACAATAGTCCGTGTTCTGCAACATTAACGGAGCGATTGAAATGGAAGGGAGCACATCAATAAGGGTAAATGTTACAGCTTGTGAAACAATTGATGCTGCGCTATCCATCAACGTATTGGAGTAAGGGCTGAGTAATACTTGCGACGTGTTGCAGGCGCCATTTAAGGACGAGTCGGTTTTATTTATAAAATAGGCGAAGTTCGTAAAACTGTAATTCAGCCCGAAGGAAACCAGCCCATCTCTCACATCATAGCAGCTTGCCATCGTCCCAATGGTATCGGCAATTATATATTCTTTTGAATCAATTACATTCCCCGAGCTGTCAATCTTAAATGATAAATTTCTTGCAAGAAGAGTAGTGGCAAGACTTGCACCGGTAACAAAGTTGTTACTTCCGGCATCGCTGATGTCATAGAAGGTAAGTTTTTGATTGCTGCTTCCAACCCAAAAACCATAATTCCATAAAACGTTTCCAAGACTGTCTGTTTTTAATAATTGAGAACTGCCCCCGCTTGTGTTGCTGATAACGATCAAAAAACCATGGTCTGCAGTTTCCTTAATATCGGTTGGAAATAAATTAATCCCGGTACAGTCAATTTGTCTTTGCCAGATAATATTCCCAAGCGTGTCAGTTTTAATAAGTATGGCAGCTCTTGGAAGCGTGGTACTGTAGATTTCACCATAACCTGCCAGTAAAAGATTTTGATCAGCGGTTGGAGTGATTGCCTGCAACACCACACGCCTCGATGTACCTCCGCTCATGTTGGCTCCCAATAAAAAATCTCCCTTCAGATCGAGTTTGATAAACAATCCACCGTTCGTTTCTCCTATACTGGTCCGGCCGACTCCATAAATACTATTGTTTAAAACTGTTTGTGAATAGATCGTACTTCCCGATGAAATAATTTTTTTGGCAGAAATTAAACTTCCGTCATAGCGCATTTTCAACATGGTCGTTTTTCCATCATCATAAGAATTAATGAACAATGAATGGTCTGGCAAAATCATACCATTGAAACTCCATAATGGATAGGACAATGAGTTGTTTTTATAAACATTGGACCACGAAACACTACCATCATTTCCGACCTGAGTAACTGTTGCTCCTGTGTCGGAGGAAGCAATGGTTGATATAGCATAGTACCCGGAGTCAACAGGAGATTTAAAAATGTCGTAACTATTGCCATATATGGTAGTCACCGGCCCGATGGTATATCGTATTTTGAAAAACGAGCTGTGCGTTTGCCTGAATAGACAGAAAATAAATCATGGCTAAACAAAGTAATTTCGCTAATACTTTCATCTGATCAAGGTAAAAATAAGATGGTAAATATGGCAATTATTTTCAATGATCTGTTTTGAAATCCGCGGTATTTAAATTGTATTGGTGCTTTCGAAAGAAACAAATTCAGGCTTTGTTTGCTGCTGAAACCCCCTCCAAAAAATACATCTCAATCTCCCCCTTATTCTTCACCTGAATTTTTCCGCGTTGAATACATTTGAATTTATCTTTTACTAAAGGGCGCCTCTAAAAACCTCTTTCGGGTGCTGTTAATATTATTCACTGTTTCAATCAAGAACTTTCAATGCTTGATCTTTTTTTGCAATACTTCGTTGTTCGTCAGTCTGATACTTAGTTTCAGTATCATCCTTCCTCACGCCTCATATTGCAAAAAAATCTCGGCACACATCACCCAAAATAGGTTTTTAGAGGTGCCCTAAAGCAAATGTACTGCCGCTGATATTTACCTTGCCCGCTTCACCGGATGATTCCATGCGTGAAGAGGAACCTAAATAAAAAGATAAAATACAGTAATAACAAAAACCCAAATTCTCATGATCAAAATGAAAAGGAGCCGACAAGATAATATATTGATCGTAAATTTTGTCGGAATTCTACGGCATCACTCCTGAAAAAACAAATCCAATTGCCTTGATTCTTTATTCACAGACAGCGGAATAATTTTTCCTCTTACCGGATGATCAATTTCGAAAAGGTTTGATTCTTTGTCACGGGAAGCAACTGCAATGGTCAGATCGTCCTGATAGGATTGATACAATTCTTCCACAAGTTCCGGACGATTGTTGACTTGAGACAAATGTCCCAGCAGTAAATGATTCAAATAGCCGGCTTTGTGCTTTTTGAAAAGCTCCAATGCCTCTACATTGGAGATATGTCCTCGCCCACCGCTGATACGTTTCTTTAACCGTTTCGGATATCCACCTTCCTCTAACATCTGTTCGTCATAATTACTTTCCAGGAAGCACGCATGACATTGCCGGAAGTAATGAATCACCGTTTTACACACAACGCCAATGTCAGTAATCACACCGGCTTTGATTCCCTCGTGCTCAATGATAAAACTCACAGGATCCTGCGCATCATGGTGTTTGTTGAAAGGAACAATAGTGAGATCACCAATAGATATTTTTTCATGGTGATTAAAATGAAAAATATTTTCCTTGTTCGCGCGAATTCCTGAATAGCGTAAAGTTCCGGGATTGATGTAAACAGGAAGAGCATATTTCTTGCTGAGCTGACTCACACCACGAATGTGATCGATGTGTTCGTGGGAAACAAAAATGGCGCGTACTTTTTCCATCGACAAATTCAGTCGCTCCATACGCTGCTCCGTTTCTTTACAGGAAATCCCCGCATCAACCAGAATCGCTTCATTGCCGTTCCCGACATAATAGCAATTCCCGTTACTTCCTGAATTAATCGACGCAATCTGTAAAGACATTTTGTAAAGGACGGAAATTTTTTCTTAGTATGTAATTGAAAATGTTGTATGAAGGTCCGGTTTTTTTGGAACGACAAAATTGTCCTATTCAATCCCGCATCACCCGTGCTCCGCTCGTTCCTCGCTGTGCCCGGGGTTAGTTTGCTCAGTGCAGCGCATATTAAAAATCCGAAAGAATGAGGTTCTTACATGACTCCGCTGCTTCGACGGATATCCATCCGTTGTCTTCTAGCTGTGTGATTTTAATCCACCTTGAATCGCTCAACGTGTCGGCACACTTCTAAATTCTTTTAAAACTTTCATAAATCGCTTCAACAGAAACCTTCTTCGACAGATATGCATCCGTTGAAGCGCGTGTGGGATAAATCCGGCTCAGCTGAGATGGTCAAACTTGCAAATACCTCTCATAGAATCCAGGAGTTGTTAACCCTTCGCTGGTTCTTACGAGTCGAATTTTGAACCGTCCCATTCAACACCATCAGGAAAAAGTTCTGATTTTCTCTTCCGCATTTCTGATGCAATCAAAGCGCTATTTCCTCCTTGTTCTTCCAGTTTTGAAATAATATTGAGATAACTTTTTTCATCTCTGTTTTGACTAAGTTTAAAAACATTCTCAATTTTCTCCGCTTTAATTTCAAAACCAACTATGGCTGGCATCATTTTGTTCAGAAATTCGTCGGGAAGGTTGTCGTAAAATGTCAATGATGCTGTATCGCCCTTTTCAAATTTCAAAGTAAGTCTTCGCATAAATTGTTTCAACTCTTCATTCGACATAAATGTTATTTGTCCGGCTACGTGAACACTCATATAGTTCCAGGTTGAACCAATATGTGGATTGCTATACCAGGAAGCGCTTACATAACAACTCGGTCCTGTGAATACAAGTAATGCGTTTGGATTTTCCACGAATGCTTTGTGATGGTCAGTGTTTCGCATAATGTGTCCTTGCAAAAACAGTTCGCCATTTCTTTCATCAAGCAAAACCGGAATTTGTGTTCCGACTTGCGCACCCGACAAAAAACTTCCGGTCATAAAAGCAAACGGGTTTTCTTCTATGAAATCCAAAATTGTCTTTTTGTCTTTCTCTTTGAAATATGAAAAATTATACATTCGTTATTTGCTTATGTTGTTGTGTGTTGTGCAACTTATATTAGGAAACAATTTCCACAAAATACATATCAATTTCCCCTTTATTCTTCGCCTGAATTTTTCCACGATGTGCACAATTGAATTTTTCTTTCACTAATTCATAAGTGCTGCCGCTGATATTTACTTTTCCCGCTTCTCCACTGCTCTCCATTCTCGATGCAATATTCACCGTATCACCCCATATATCATAAGCGAATTTTCTGACGCCAACAATTCCCGCTACAACCGGACCAGTATGAATGCCAATTCTTATTTCAAAAAGATCTTTGCCTTCAATAATTCTATGCTCCGAATGAAGTTTCATAAAGTGTTGAATTTCGAGTGCCGCTTTTACAACATCGGTTGCGTTTGTTTTATTGATAACAGGCAACCCTCCTGCACACATGTAACTATCGCCAATAGTTTTTATTTTCTCGATGTTGTGCTTTGAAATGATGTTATCAAATGCCTTGAAACAAGTATGTATTTCAGCAACTAATTCTTGTGCAGAAAGTTTTTCAGATATCTGTGTAAATCCTTTGAAGTCGGTAAACATGACAGTTACTTCATCAAACTGTTTTGCTTCTGCACTGCCTTTCGCTTTTAGTTCTTCTGCAACTTCTTCCGGAAGAATGTTTAACAATAATTCATCACTTCTCTTTTTACCTTTCCTGATTTTATTTCGCTGAGCAAAAAATATCCCGGCAAACAAAACCATTGCTGCAAAGCCACCAATAAACCCATTTCGAACGAATTTTTGTTTTTGTAATTCCGCTTTTGCAACAGCATCTTTCTTTTCCTGTTCCGCCTTTTGTTTATCAGATTCATTTTGAAATTTTTCTTTCTGTGCCGCTTTGTGTATTTCGTCACCTTTTAGTTTATTACTGAGCAAAACATATTGCTTGTAATGTTCATAAGCATCCGTACCGTTACCGCTTGCCGAATCAATTTGAGAAGCCAATAACTCCGCTTCACTTCTTTGTTTTATATCAATTTGCTTTTCCAGAACAGCTATGGCGCGGTGGCTGTATTCTTTAGCTGTCCGGTAATTTTTCTTGCCAAAATAATCCTTGGCAAGTAAATGATGACATCGTGCAATTTCGTTTTCCGCTGGTAATTCTTCCGCAATTTTTAATGACTTCAAATGACATTCAATGGCTTTTACAAAATCACCTTGCATATAATAAACTGTACCCGTTTCATTGAGCACATCAATGACTTGCCCTTTGTTTTTTGTTGAGTCAAACACTGCCAAACTTTTTTCAAAATACAAAAGGGAATTTCTGAAATCATTATTATCTCTATGTACTAAGCCGATCCACTTATATACAGAACCAATAGTATGGTCAATGTCTTTTTTTGAATTGCATATTGCTATCAGCTTGTTGTAATATTCAAGCGCCTTGTCAACATTATGAAGTGTATAATAAAACCCGCCTACAGCAGCAAGTACGTTAAATAAATCATTCGTGTCTTTTGTTTCATTTAAAATTGAAAGTGAATTCTGATAGTTTTCCAATGCCTGTGCGTTTTCGCCATTATCCCTGTACATGTCTCCTAATTGCGCTAACGAGAAGGCTTCTCCTTTTTTGTAATTCATCTCCTTTGAAATTTCTATAGCAGACTGAATTGATTTTAAAGCTTGCTGATAATTACCTATTGATAAAAAATATTGAGACAATCCCCAATAGCCATTTAAAAGAAAAACGGTGTCTTTTATTTCAAAAAATACAGCTAAACTTTTATTTGTGTACTCAAGATATCCGGCAGTATCACTTTTATAGAAATACAAATAGGAAATATCCAAAAGCGCTTCGCCAATTCTTCTTTTATTTCCTTCTTTTTCATAGCCGGCTAAACGTGCCTGTATGAACTCAATTACTTTATTCCAATCGGTGTTATTGTTTTTTGTATAAAAAACAATTATTAAATCATAAGCACGTGATTTTTGCTCCAGAATAATTTTCCGCTGCTTCTCATCTATATTTTGTGAAAGAAGTTTATCCGCGAGTTCCACTGCGGGCTCTGCATAAAGCATATTGTTCTTTATTTCGCATGCTTCACCAAGAGCAAGGAATAATCGTAAAAGTGTAGTATCCTGCCTTGCGTTTTGTAATTCTGTTTTAAGAGAATCCATTATTCTGTTTTGAGAAAAACAAAATTTCTGAGTAAATGCCAAAAAGAAAAATATAAATATTTTTTTCATAAATCAAATTAGTTCTTCTACAAAGTACATATCAATCTCCTTTATTCTTCGCCTCAAATTTTCTACTAAATTGGTTTGAAGTTCCGATGTCGCCCAAGAATGCCGTATAACGGTTTGCAGCTACAAGAAGTTGGCGATTGCGAAGCGCTAAACTGTCTGCCACCACTGAACTTGATACGAAGCACAAAATTTCATTAAAGCACTGTACCCGCTTTTTTGCCAAACGCCTGTTAGCGGTTCTGGCATTTTTGAGTAGAACAACTTTCATCTGCTGTTTTCTAATTTTGTCGTGTCAATACCTTTTATTAGCAACCATAAACAAACAGACAGTTCCCCTATAAAAATTGGAATTGCAAGGTAGACGAAAATCGGATTTGCAAATCCCTTTGAGAGAAACATTGTAAAGCTATTTATCAAGTAGCATAGTCCCGCTATTGCATATAATACGCCAATAACTCTCGGCATCGCATTAGTTTTGTAAATCACAAATCCCATTAAAATGCAATAAAATCCAAAGAATACTAAACCAATTGCATAACCTTGTGATTGAATGTTTAATGACAAAAGGGAAAGTGTTGCTAATTGGCTTTGTTGAAAAGTATTTAAGTAAGTGTCATTAGCTAATAGCAACAATGGAGTAATTTGATTTAATAGATTGACTGCAATAATTGCCGTTTGAATAATAACTAATGACAAAGCAATTTGAAGTAGAATCTTATTTGACTTTTTGAAAAAGTGATAAATGATCAATATTGTGGGTATGCCAACTACAAAATTGATCAGGTCAGCAACAAAACCCCAACGAAAAAGCATTTCATTGGTTTGAATGTTATGAGCGGTAGTCAAAGCATCGTTTGACACTGTTAATGTTTGTCTAACAAAAACCTCAGAAAATAATCCTGTAGCTATTACAACTAGATAGCAAAAGCCTGCAATTCGTGCTAAACTTTTATTTGAAATCATTTTTGCTGGGGGTTTAAGTTAGTCATTGTCGTTTTTATATATTTGTCTTTAAATTTATTTTTCGTTATATAGAGTTTGCGGGTTGCTTTCTTGCCTGACCGCTAACAATTCACTATGCGCTACTTTTGCATATATCTTCAGTTTGACAAGTAAACACAATTAATTCTATTCTTTTCCCGGCAAATAAATTTATACTTTAAATGCATTGGGATTCCGGCAAAATCTTATTGTTCAAATTGCAAACATTCTCTTAATAATGCAAAGGTTTTGTACACAAATTGCAAACAACCACCCCTCATGCATTAACAGATATCCATCCATCGAAGCATGTCGAATTTTATTTGAACCCTGATGTGAATTTTTATATGAAATTTGTCGCTTAACTACATCTTTCGCGATCCAAAGTGGATTTAAATCACAAAGCCAGAATTCAATGGATGAACATCCGTCGAAGGGTGTAGTAAGTAAATTCATGGCTGGTTCTAAATACGGCACGGCAGGGAGCTTTTAATTTAGGACATCTCCTGAGCAGAAGAAATAATCGTACTTTTGAGCTCAGTCCACTATTCCCTAATAAAGGAACAAAAAGAGAAGGATATGCGTGGTACAAGATTTCGAAAATTCAAATCAGAGTAGGATAAATAATTAACGCTGATGAATATTTATTTCTTAAAAATATATCGCTGATTAAATGAACCCGCAGTGCTTTCAACATAATGCTCGCACATTACACAAAGACAAATAAAATATTCTACATGAAAATAAATTACTCCTTTCGAATGATTAAAATCTGGCAACTGGTTTTACTTTTATTCTGTTTTCAATCAGCTTCATCGCAGGTGGAGTTGAGATACCTTCCGGGTTTCGGAACCTCGCTGTATGATATTAATGATTCCGGAAATGCTGTTCAGCGAGGTGGGGTTTATTCTTTTTTAAACGGCTCAGTTACACCAATAGATACTCCCGCCACTTCTCTGACCGGGATTAATAACCACGGCGATCTGATCGGCACTTTGCCAATTGTTATTAATAATACAACTCTGGACCAACCGGGATACAAAAAAAATGGTGTCTGGTATCCAATGGGTTATTTTCCGGGTGCAACCGATCAGGCAAGCGTAAGTAACGCGCAGATTTCCGAAAATGGTGAATATATAACCGGACAAATGTCTATTGACTGTTGCAATAGTCAGGCGTTCTTGTACAATGTTCCCACAAGTACTATCGAAGAAATAGCGGATCCGGCAAATGAATACAGCGCCGGATACTGTGTAAATAATTCAGGCATCATTGGCGGCTGGTATGATCCGCAGCCTTCCGGTACAATGCGAGTTCCCGCTTATATGACAACCGGATCGGTGATTCATTCTGTTCCGGCATCATTGCCAACTTTATCAAGTTCCAATCAGATTAGTTCTATCAATAATTCGAATGTAATGGTGGGTGATCGCGATAATGTTCCTTTTATTTATGATCTGGCCACAAACACATTTACTACCTATCAGGTTCCGACAGGGTATGATCTCGCGACATTTACAAGCATTTCCGATAACGGTGTTGCAGTCGGCTATTGTCAGATTACTTTTCCGAACATCGTCCGTGATGCAATTATCTATCATCCTTCTCTCGGAAACGAACCTGTACTCCTGAGCGCTGTATTGGCTGCGCATGGTATCACGAATATCCCTACAACAGATGGTTTACTGGGAACTGCAATTGCAATTTCTCCGGATGGAAACTTTATTTGTGGCTGGGATAATCAGTTTGCAATGTTTGCCTCCGGATGGGTCGTTAATTTCAGCGATTCATTATTATCCGATTGCTATGTTTCCTGTCCGCAAGATATAAACGATGTAAGTCTCACCGGTCCAAAAGCAATCAATTATTCTATTACTACAACGTGTAGCGCTCATCCAATGGCAAGCATTTTATTGGTTTCAGGATTGGCTTCCGGCGCGCTGTTTCCAATTGGAACAACCGTAGTAGTTCACAATTTGGTCGACACAAACGGGATCGTTCTAAATACCTGTAGTTTTTCTGTAACATTAACAGATACGTATTGCGATCCTTCCAATCCGAATAATATCGTTGAACCAATTACACTTGTAAATGTCGCCGATATCAATAATGCATCTTCTGTGAGCGCCGTTGCCGACTACGAAGATTTTACAACAATCACCGGAAATGTTGAAATCGATTCCAGCTATACGGCGACATTCCAGGGATATACAGGCGGTGCTAACACCGATTTTTTCAGAGTGTATATTGACTGGGATCAGGATGGTTTTTTTAACGATCTCGAAGAAAAATACGACATGGGCAGCGTAACCAATTCTACAGGCATCGATACTATTCACGCAAGAGGAACAATCAGTGTGCCGTCAACCGCACTTACCGGATTAACAACGATGCGGGTAATAAAAAACTATTATGATTACACGATTAACTCGTGTATGATCAGTTCGTCCATGGGACAGACAGAAGATTACACACTGAATGTCACAAGTAATCCGACAGGCATTCCATCCTACAGCTCCTCCGGAATCCAATTCTATCCGAACCCGGTGAATGCTATTTTGAATATAAATTCACCTTCTGTCGTGAATTCAATTTCAATCTGCAATGTGCTTGGACAAGAAGTTCTTCAAAGTGAAATGCAGACATCTTTCTGCCAAATAAATGTCTCGTCTCTTCCGGCTGGAATGTATCTTGTAAAAATAAGTACAGATGCTAAGGTGATAACAGGTAAGTTTATCAAACGATAATTGGACCCGGGAAAAAAATCAGATCTGCACAGTTTTCTGCAGCATCGATAAATCAAATCCTTTTGCCTTCAGTCTGGAAAGAATTTCCAGGTAAACGGCTTCTTCCATCTTTGGTGATCGCGACAAAATCCACAAATATTTTTTGTTCGGGTGACTGACTACGGCATAGCTATAATCATCGGCCAAATCAATTATCCAGTATTTGGCTCTGAACGGCCAGAAAAACTGTACTTTCAATTTTGCATTGCCCGAACCTTCTTCAACAAACGCTTTTCCTTTGATGTAAGAAACCTTGCCATTCACGCTGTCTTTGTTACAACGATTCTCGACGATTACATATCCCTTTTCACTCAGCGTATATTCAGCAGTAGTGCAATGACAACCTTTTTGAAAGATTTGAGGGTAGGAAGCAATTTCATACCATTTGCCTGCATACTTGTTTAAATCCACGCTCGGGACCGTTTGCAGTGTTTGTGATAAACCGGTTTTTATGGTCATGAAAAATAACAGACTTAAAAATGAAATTAATAATAAAGATGCAAGCAGTACCCGCCTTGAAAATGTTTTTGTCATGTGTAATATTCCTGCTTGAAATTACGAAAGAGAATGGTATAGCCTGCAGGTATCCGGGAATAAATTTTTAGGCCTCGCATCGACGGATATCTATCCGTTGTCCTTTAATCGTGTGATTTTAATCCACCTTGAATAGCTCAACGTATCAGCACACTTCCAAATTCATTTAGAACTTTCATAAAGCGTCTCGACCGAAACCTGCTTCGACGGATATTCATCCGTTGTCCTTTATCCGTGTGATTTAAATCCACCTTGAATCGCTCAACGTATCGGCATACATCCAAATTCATTTAGAACTTTCATAAAGCGTCTCGACCGAAACCTGCTTCGACGGATATTCATCCGTTGTATTCTAACTGTGTGATTTTAATCCACCTTGAATCACTCAACATGTCGGCACACTTCCAATTTCATTTAGAACTTTCATAAAGCGTCTCGAACGAAACCTGCTTCGACGGATATTCATCCGTTGTATTCTAGCTGTGTGATTTTAATCCACCTTGAATCACTCAACATGTCGGCACACTTCCAAATTCATTTAGAACTTTCATAAAGCGTCTCGACCGAAACCTGCTTCGACGGATATTCATCCGTTGTCCTTTATCCGTGTGATTTAAATCCACCTTGAATCGCTCAACGTATCGGCATACTTCCAAATTCATTTAGAACTTTCATAAAGCGTCTCGACCGAAACCTGCTTCGACGGATATTCATCCGTTGTATTCTAAAGTGTGATTTTAATCCACCTTGAATCGCTCAACGTGCCGGCACACTTCCAAATTCATTTAGAACTTTCATAAAGCGTCTCGACCGAAACCTGCTTCGACGGATATTCATCCGTTGTCCTTTATCCGTGTGATTTAAATCCACCTTGAATCGCTCAACGTGCCAGCACACTTCCAAATTCATTTAGAACTTTCATAAAGCGTCTCGACCGAAACCTGCTTCGACGGATATTCATCCGTTGTATTCTAACCGTGTGATTTTAATCCACCTTGAATAGCTCAACGTGCCGGCACACTTCCAAATTCATTTAAAACTTTCATAAAGCGTCTCGACCGAAACCTGCTTCGACGGATATTCATCCGTTGTCCTTTAACCGTGCGATTTTAATCCACCTTAAATCGCTCAACGTGCCGGCACACTTCCAAATTCATTTAAAACTTTCATAAAGCGTCTCGACCGAAACCTGCTTCGACGGATATTCATCCGTTGTCCTTTAACCGTGCGATTTTAATCCACCTTAAATCGCTCAACGTGGCGGCACACTTCCAAATTCTTTTATACCTTTCATAAAGCGCTTAAACCGAAAGCTGCTCTTCTACAGTCAAATATCACCATCCCGATTTTCCACAGAATCTACCCTTTTAACGAGTCTCCTCTTCTTTGCAGGATATTCAATGCTAGAAAATCACACCAACCTCTTTTACAAAGAAAACGACAGTTTACTTTGTAAGAAAATAAATGATTTATGGGAAGAGGATTGCATTACAATATCCGTGAAGACAAAACCTATTTCATGACCATGACAATTGTTGATTGGATCGATTTATTTACGCGTCCCAATCACAAAATGTTATTGGTAGATGCTCTCAAATACTGTCAGCTTAACAAAGGATTAAACATTTTTGGCTGGTGTCTCATGCCGAGTCATCTGCACATCATTGCAAATACCAAAATTCCAATTCAACTGTCGGATGTTGTACGAGATCTGAAGCGTTTTACTTCGAAAGCACTAATCACCCAAATAAAAAATGAAAAGGAAAGCAGAAGAGAATGGCTGCTCAACCGCTTTCAATATGCCGCGAAAATTCATCCAAAGAATGCTGAATACAAAGTATGGCAGGATAAAAACCATGCGATTGAGCTTTATACAGAAAAGGTAACCTGGCAAAAACTAAATTACATCCACCGAAATCCGGTCGTGGATAAGATCGTCTATAATGAACAAGACTATTTGTTCAGCTCCGCAAGAAATTACTATGGTTTGCCAAATGTATTGGAAATCGACTGCCTGACTCCTCCGGTGATCACCACTTCAAGCTATAATTTCTTCAATCCCTGAATTATTCGAAAAGTTTTAAATGATTTTAGAAGTGTGCCTACACGTTGAGCGATTCAAGGTGGATTAAAATCACACAGTTAAAGGACAACGGATGAATATCCGTCGAAGCGCGGGGAGGGGTAAATCCGGCACAGCTGGTGTAGCGAGAGTATATTCCCAAATCACCTAAAAGATCCCTCCGGGATGACAACAGTTTGTCCCCATAAATGTCGTCCTTTCCCGCCGAACAAAATTATTTCATTTTACAAAACATATTTGGCGGGAAAGGACGACATATTTGATAAACCCGCAATCGTCATCTCGAAGAGATCTTTTAGTTCAATTGATAAAAAATTAGTTTTTTAACGTAAAAGCATTGACCTCGCAATGCCCGGACTTATTGGAATTAAATTCATCCAAACCCTCAACAAGTTAATTTCTTTTCCATTCACATAAATGTCCCTTGTTTTTATCGTTTTTTATTATAAATTTACAACAAACGGCCATGCCTGATCAAAAACTACCATGAAACCCTTCTTATCCAAAGGCTACAAGTGTATTGCATTTGTGTTGATCTGTGTTTTATCCCTTATTTTTAATAACGCGAAAGCTCAGTGGCAGCAAACAAACGGCCCTATTGGCGTAGGTGTAAATTGTATGATTCAGCATGATACAGTGGTTGTCTGCGGAACACATCAAGGATTGTACTTTAGTTCGGATAGTGGATATATCTGGCAGCAATATTCGCAATTTGAAAACAAGAATATTCAGTCAATCTATACAAAAGGTGACACACTCATAATGCTTTATAGCAGCGGTTTTGTAGAAAACGAATATTACGACTCCACGTTTAGTGTTTCAAGTTTTAATAATGGACTTACATGGACCAATCCAATACTGATAAGCATATATGGTTATTCTCCTGTCACTCTGCATGAAGCTTACGGTAAGGTCATTGCGTTGGATGTGTTTCATGACCCAACCGTAACGTATGATTATGGACTATCATGGAATCTTCTTCAATTGCCGTCGGGGTATAATTTTGTTGATTTAAAATTCACAGGTAAAAACTACATGTTTCTGGTAATGGAAGATGGGAATTTTAATGATTTCTATTTTCTTTCCAGGTTAGATACTATTTCATATATTAGGGTTGATACCGCAAACCTTGTAAGAGGGAAGTGTGCAATAGATTCTGTTGTATTTGGTACCGACTCTACTACTCCGGGTTATATAAATATCCGTAAAAGTATTGATTACGGCCAAACCTGGAATACAATTACAACAACCAATTCACATCAGAATTTTTTTGCCTTGACAATAGATTCTGCTTTCTGTTTCAACACTTCATCATCCTACTTAATATTTACGACAGATTTCGGAGCCACCTGGGATTCTGTACCGGAGAATTCGAATTATTCATTGCTCCCCAGTTTTCTAAAATATAAATATTCTGTTGGCCTTGGAAATAATAATTTTCTTGCATCTGACGGTAGTGCCTTCTCAATTTATAATTCTGCGAATGACTCAGCAACATTAATTACAAATACAATTAAAGGTTCATCAATAATAAGTATCTCTTCCAGCGACTCGGCAATTTACTGTATGGACTATTTTATTTTATTTGAAACAAAAAATGATGGAAATAGTTGGGACTCCTTTACAAATTTATCATTTTACGAAGCACCTCAAATAATTATCGGTGATACATTGTTTTCAACAAACTTCGATGTATACAGAAGTTATGATGGCGGCCATACATGGACAACATGTATAATGCCGGATATGGTTTTTTATATGGCAAAAAAAGGCAATAGAATATTCGCATCTTCCGGATGGAACACATATTACTCTGACGATTTTGGTGATACCTGGCTGTCGGTACATTCTCCACCACAACAAACCGTTTGTGGTTATAATAATAAGGGTGGAAGCTTATGTGTGTATGCCAATCATTTATTCTATGCAGATGTTTTGGATGGAACAATCTTCCGTCTTGATCAAAATGATCATAACTGGACACATGTCTTCTGTTTAGGCTTTGATCCGTTTAGGTCATACAATGACCCCATCATGCTTACCCTGAACAATTCAGTTGTGGTTTCAAGTGATGTAGGAATTTTTTACAGCAACGATACCGGAGCAACGTGGACGGCTTCTGCTTGTAACGGGCTCCCCCTGAGCATCAACGGGACCAAGATCTATCCAACTTCTATCGTTGCAAGGGGCAGCGACTGGTTTGCTGCATGCGGCAAAGCAGGAGTTTTGTATTCATACGATTCAGGAGATAACTGGCAGCCTTTTGCCGGTCCATCACCCTTTATTGCAACAGGCGTTACCATCTCGCACGATCAATTATTTGTTTCAACTCTTGGGAGAGGAGTATGGACAACCTCAACTCCACTGAGCGTTATGAATCTTTCTGATCAGAACAATTATGTTCAGGTATATCCGAATCCTGCATCAGGCCTCATAAATATCAGCAATTTAAAATCTACAGATTATCCGAATATCCTGTATGTTTATGATCGTCAGGGCCGGATAGTAATGCGCGGCTCTGCAAGCCCGGATCAACCAATAAATCTTTCATCACTTTCTCCTGGTATTTATTTTTGTAGGATAATCAATAGAGCGAATGAGATCAAAGTTTGTCGGGTTGTAGTGGAGTGAAGTGAATTTGGAACAATTGATCTTTTGCTATAGAGGTCATGGGTGGCTTGTTGCGTGAAATCCTATGCGGTGGCGAATAAAACCCGCACAACTGGGATATTAATCCATGTAGAATCTCAATTCCGCCTTGCCCGTGCTCCGCTTGTTCCTCGTTTTCAATGTTATTTTTTAAGAAACCAATTTTGTATCAATTGAACTAAAAGATCTCTGCGAGATGACGATTGCGTAGTACACGATAGTGTCGTCAAGTTCCCGCCGAACAAACTTTGTTTCATTTTATAAAATAAATTCGGCGGGAACTTGACGACATGCACAAGCATAACCTGCTGTCATCTCGCAGAGATCCTTTAGGTGATTTGGTAATATTCCCTCATACTTCTACGGATATTTATCCCTTGAAGCATTTGGGGAATAAATACAGGACAGCTGGTAAAGGACACTACAGGTCATTCACCGCGGAATAACACCCAAACCCCATTTTCAAAACTTACTTCTTACAAAGCACAATTTTTTCATGTTTAACGAACCCCGATTCCTGCGCTTCAATGATATAAAAGTCATTGGAAAGAGATGTGACATCCAACTCGGATTCATTAAACATATCTCTGAAAAAAACCAGTTCTCCATTGAGGTTAAACACTTTCACCTGATCAACTGTTGTACTGAAAAAGACTTTTCCGGAATTCATGGATGGAAATATTTCCAAAGGAATATGTTCCCCGGCATCTTGAATAGCCGTAAAGCACGCTGCGAAATTCCAGCCTGAATTTCCACCCAAATCAGAGCTGTTGGCACCTGCAAAATAACTTGCTCCACCAAAGATTCCGATATCTCTTAAATTCAGATAGTCGCCGCAAAAGTTTTTGCTCATGATCAGGCTATCGGCCAATCCCTGAGTATGGGTCTGAATGGTTATTTCCTGACCCGGACTTCCATAGGCAACCAAAGAATCTATAATCTGTGAAAGATAATTCGGTTGAAATGTATGAGTGGTTCCCGGACTTAGTTTTAATAAATTGCAATGTATTGTAGAATAGTTTCCATCACCAAGAACCTCAATGTATCCTGCGAAAAACTCAGAAGGATCACCAAGATACGATGGCGTGAAGCCGTCAATCGTTATCGATTTTTCTGCAAACAAAGAATCGATCAATTCATAAGGTCCGGTTTGTATGTTTATACCATTTAGTATAAGATTCTGAGCGGAGATGAGCTTCTGTACACGTAAATCAGCTTCTATGTTATCTATGATAAAAGCCGATGAAGAATCCTGACTGGCGTCAATAAAATCCACCAGAAAATAATATCCCGGGCTAAAATCTAGTCCAAGATTTGCACCCGATACACCGGTAACTCCGAGGTATGAAACGTGGTAGATCTCTTCCAGATACAATAATGCAGATGTAATGATTGTGTCAATTTCATCCACGCCAATAATCGGATATTGATTCACGCCTCGAGTTGCAATAATTTTTGCAACGTGTAATGGTGTATGCACGCTCAAATACATTCTTGCCATGTCAGATAAAATGAATTGGCTTGCAGAAAAATCTATCGTTCCAACCGCTTGAAATGCATGCATCTCCCCTCTCAGGTAAACAATGGAATTCGAAAAATCGATGTCATAATTACCCATGGAGGAATTATCCGGAAGGTTTACACTATTAAAATAAAGAACATTACCCTGAGTATAAAACGACAATCCGGAATGAATGATAATATTGTCTTCAGAATGCAGTGTGTCCAGTATGGTTGCGGTATAACCATAATTTACAAACTCAAGAGTTGAATTCAATAAACATTGAGACGTTCTGATACTGCAATTTCCGGTAAACCTTATTGTCCCGGTAAAAGAAAAGTTTAAGGGCTGACTAATTAAATAATCTCCGGAAATATTCAGGAAGGCTGTAGAATCATTTGATCGTATTTCTGCAAAAGCGGAATTGTCAAAATTGAAAGAATGACAACGGACGCTACCTGTTATCAATACATTGTCTGCAGATGAAGAAAAGGAGTTCTGGTCAAAATAAACATCATCGCCATTCCCGGGAGCCGAAGTAAAAAATACAGCTCCACCCGAAGTCGTGGCCCAATGCAGTGCATAATCATTCCAGTTTCCGGTACCACCAACCCAATAATAATCGGAAGCATACATGCATTTACCACCAATCAGAACGAGTAATACACTAAGGAGAGCTTTCATAGAATGATTTGATTAGACAGAAAAAGAAATTCCGTTTTTGAATTAAATAGATGCAAGATCCATCAGGTGTTAGCGATCATTCCATTTAGCAAACAATTGAAAAGAAGGTGATCCTTCAGTTCCTGCTGAGTGCAATGTAACATTCTATTCAGTCATTCATTTATTGCCGAGTAACCGGGGCAACAGAAAGAACAATCCGGGCATTTGTTTGTCAAATATAAAATAATTCCGAAGGGAAAATATAGTAAACGTAATATAGACTGGAGGCATTCCGGTGGGAAGGATGTCAAATTCCCTTGCAGAAGGAAATATCGCTGAGGAGGGATCGATGATTAACAAATAAAATTTCATTCAAATTGCTGACTAATTTTAAAATCCTATCTTTGAAAGAAGGTGGTTTAAATAAAATTTACTGTAATCCAAAATTAATTGTTATGAAGGTCAGGTTGGTTGCAATATTTTCATTTTTTTTTCTGATAATATTCATTTCCGTTCAACCAGCCGAATTATTAGGGCAAAATTACTTTGTAAAAAAAATTGGACAGCGAAATTTACGTACAACGCCTGCGAATGGTGGCATGTTTTCGATTGGAAGAAATGCATTAGCATACAATTTTATTATATTCTGGCAAGACTCACTTGCAAATCTTGGCTGGTCTCAAACTTTTCAGAGCGATAGTGTTGTTCCTGAACTCCTGATTGGCACTCAAAATGGTGGGGCTATTATCGGTGGAAAAAAATCTCCATTTTATCCTCCTTCCAATTTGTTGTTCCTTCTTAACCTGGCTCAAAACGGGGATACAATCTGGAGCAAGACATTTCAATCAAATTCATTCGAAATTAACCCAACGGGAATGTTCCTCTCGCATTCAGGGGAAATAATTGTAACAGCTTACACAAATAATCATAATGGTGGTTTGGGTTTTTTCAAATTCGACACCTTGGGTAATTTTATTTCAGGAAAAAACTTTTATTCAACCGGTCAGTATATTCAAAAAGGTATTTGGCAAACCAGAGATGATGGGTATTTGTTTTCCATTGGTCCGAAGTTGATTCGCCTGGACTCTGCACTTCAGGTTGTTTGGACAAAAATTGACGTGGGAGGTTTTCCTATCGAATTGTCGAATGGTAATATTGTTTCTGTTTCAGAAGGAAGCGATTCGTCCGGTAGGAAAAACAGGATTGTTGCAAAAAGTGTGGATCAAAATGGCAATAATCTCTGGATGAGCTCCTACGAAAAATCTGTTATCTCATTTTTTGGATTGGGAAAAGTAGTCCCGACAAATGATGGCGGTTTTCTGTTCTCGTATTATGATATGGATAATTTAGAATTCCTCTGGTACCTGGCCAGAGTTTCCGCGAATGGACAATTGGAATGGACGCAAACATTTTTTGAATCTCCCGGTCCTTTGTTTTACGAGTATACGGATCTTCACAGTCTTGCGGTATTACCGGATCAAAGTATATTATTTGTTTGTTCGAGAAGTTACGCTAATTATGGCATACAATTCTGTTTTCCGGATTCGGCTACTTGTGGTCCTTGTTGGTGTCTTCCCGATCCGGACTTTTACGATGTAACTCCAATTCAACTGAATCAAACTAATATTAGTATTTCCGACTCCGCTCTACAGCTGAGTGTTTTTAATACAGAATATCAATTGTCTCCGGTAATTATCACTAATTATGAAGAGTGTTCAAGCGTGAACATTAATGAAAAAGAATACGATGAAAATTGGTCTGTTTCGCCAAATCCGATCCTGAACTCAGCTCATATAAAAATAAATATACCGACATCCGAATTTAAAAAGCTCATTTTGGTTCGGTCTGATGGTAAAATTTTGCATTCACACAACCTGGTTGCTCCTACAACAATAGATTTAGAAATGACAGATTTTCCCCCGGGTATTTATCTTGTATCACTGTCAAATGATATGCATGTCAGCACAAAAGTAATTGTTGTTGAATAAGATTCTTTTTTCTTCCGGTGACTGTCGTGTAAAATGTCCTTTTGGGTTGCTGTCGTTTTGAGAGAGGATGTCCTGCGTATTGGGACAATTCACCCTTTTAAAAACCATCTCACATTAGCATATCTGAAAAGCGTTGAACAGTGGGTGAATATCATACAGTTTAAGGGCAAAGGATCTTGGAGGTCCTTCGCAGCGGTAGCATATCATGCGCAGCTGGGCGGGTACTATAACTTATTGTATTTTGCAGCATTTAATCTTCAGTTTTTAGAAAGGTAAATCATCCTTAATTTCAGCTTCCCTTTTTAGCTTTGGGAATTTCGTTTTATAATATGAAATCAAAAATAGTCCTACCGTGGTGACTGCATTGATAATGAAGTATGTGTAAACAGGATCTTTAATTAAATAATCATCGTCAGTCTTACCGTGAAAATCAGTTTTCTCGCTTCTCAATTTCTCGATAGTTTGGCAGATGTTAATAAGGGACCCGGCTATTGTTTTAATTTCTTTTGGATGCTCTTCATTAATTAGATTAAATTCTTTAAGAATAATCAAACATAGTCGATGCAACGTTTCTCCGCCATTAATTTTGTTTTTAATCCTACCATCCCTGAGAATTTCCTTTATTATGCTTTCAAGAGCTGAATTTGCTAAACCAACTGCAATACTTGGGTCCGACTCAATTTGTTTGAATGCTTTAGTAAATGTATCATAAGCCGTCTTAAAATCTGATTTCAGTTCGTTTCTAAATGTAGGGATTGAAGGAATAAAATCCGGTGTGTCAACCCCAAGATCAATAGCAATTTTAAGCAGGTCACTGGCAGGAATATTATGAAGTGTTTCTAAAAGATCGATTTCTGTATTCTCCTTTTTTGCAATAACAAAATTTTCCCAGTTATTGTTCCAGTCAATTTCTGATTTATGCCATTTATTTATATAATAAGAAATCTCTTTGGCAGTTTTGAACTCCTTCAAAATTGCATCGTGAACACTTATAACGAGTTTCATTTGGTATTTTGGTGAAATCAAGTCTTCCATTTATTTGAGCTATACTCTGATTGCCAATTTCAGAATGGTGAATAAAACTATAGATATTATAAAGTAGTGCGCCTCTTGACAAAGATAGAAATTTGAGTAATTGTAAAGACTTCCAGACTCTAATTGAGTCAGAATTTGAAAAGAATTATCTTTAAACCAACTACTTTTGTTATTGGAGACCCATCATACAAAGAGGGGCATGCATTAAATAGGAACGCTTTGAGTTGCAGATGTCTTTACAAGAAAACAACGGATGAATATCCATCGAAAATATTTAGGGATAATTCTCGCGTGGATGGGTAGCCCACTTGAGGTCAAATGTACCCTAACCAAAGTACTATTATTGGCTTAAATATTTTTCAAATAAATCAAACGAAATATTTGGCACTTTAGCTTCAATATATCTGTAAATTTCCAATTGACGTGTTGTAATTATTCTTCTCAGATTACCCAAATCATTATAATCTATTCTATTTTCTATTAACCAATTCGCTATTTCCTTGATTAATATCCTATCGGGGATATTAATTTCCATTAAATCTAATTGCACTCTATTATCAACCCCATAAATTACATAGTTTGGCCATTTCAGTATAAAATCAGAGGTGATTTCTTCGAACTCATTACGTTTAGCTTCGATATACTTAACTATTGAACCAGCAGAATTTTGCAATCCATATTCTAAAAATCTTACAAAGACGAGGGCATCATCAACCGTTGAATTTAAACTTTGTGCAATATCATGATACCAACCTCCTTTAATCCAAATAATTAATGTTTCAATTAAACTCTCCCTTGATATAGGTAAAGGAATATTTTTTTTGAAATCTTCAATTTCATAAAGAATGTCAAATATATAATTTATCCAACGACGATCCAACGGGCCTTCTATTTCAGAAAGAAAATCCTCGTCATAGTCAACAATAGTCTCTATACTATCAAATATTCTCAAAGGAATACCCGTATATCTTATTAAATCGAGACTGCCATCTTCAACTTTAGGGCGCACTCTGTCTGCCCTTAATCTAAAGAGTTCTCTTAATCTTGTTTTCAAAGCAATATCGCTTTGATAAAAAGTCAAAGTATTTTCAATTAAAATATTTATTTCGTGGTTTAAATTTTCAACCGAAACATCTTCAGCTAATAATTGTATAATTGAATTATCAATATAGTCTGCTTCCTTTAATTGATCCAATAACTCATTACTTAAGGTGGTAGCATTTCTTGTTATATATCTCTCAATTACTTGAATAACATAATATAGAAAGCCCTTAACGTCTTCCATATTTCTATTGGCTACTACATCGGAGAGTATAGATTGATCTTTAGGGTTCACAACTATTATCGTGCCCTTAGTTTCTTTTCCTGCTCGTCCTGCTCGTCCAATAAGATTTTTTAAATCTCGTAATGGTAAAGGTTCATTCGGTTGTTGTTGGCTGACATAACGCCTAGCGTTACTAATAACAAGTGTTTTAATTGGTAAATTAACTCCTTCTGATAAGGTATTTGTGCAGATAAGAAATTTCACATGTTCATTTCTAATAGTAGTTTCTACTAATTCTCTAATGAATTGAGGTAAATCTCCATGATGATATAAAAATCCATTTTGTGCACAAATAGTCAATAAATATTCAGTTCCAAAAATGTATTTAAAATATTCTACAATTACTCCTAATTCTGTTGTATCACAAAAATCAATCGGCTTAGGTAATTCAGTTTGAAGCTGCTGGATTACTTCTAGAGCAAGGCCCGAAACTCCCTTCTTGTAGTCTTTGGTGGGGGAAAAGATGGCAACCGCACCGGAATTTAATGCCTTAAGAGCCGCAGCTACAGCTTTTGATTTGAATGTTCCTATATTATAACTACCATTGGAAGTATAAAAGTCGTGCGGTGATAAAAACTTATTAAGGATGTACCTTGTTGGTAAGTCTTCATTAGGATTTACTTCCAAGTTATAGTGACGAGCATTAATTTGTATTAAAAATGCTAATTCTATTTCAGTTGGTCTGTAATTGGATCGTGCGATATCACTATCTGACCCTCCAAGCCAAGAGTTTATTACCTCTATATTTGGAATAATTGCAGACAAAAAGACAAACCTTCTTTCCACTGTTTGATTATTTTTCAATCTAGATAACAATAATTCATAACTAATCCCTCTTGTTGTATTATCTATCAGATGTCCCTCATCACAAATTATCGTTTGAAAATCGTCAAGGATACCTGACAAACCTAATTCTATCGCCATGAACTTTTCAGGTGTTGAAATTAGAACATTGGATTGTTCAATACTTAATCGGTCAGCGTCTGTTACTATATTACCTCCATAAATAGTTTTAACCTTTATCCCTAATTTAGAGGTGAGGTTTCTTCCCAAATTATTTTTTAATTCTGATGCTAGAGCTCTAAATGGTGCTAAATAAAGTATTTTGCCTTTAGGTTTTCTTGATAACTCATTGTAAATTACTAATTCAGCGATAGATGTTTTGCCAGAACTTGTTGGAGTCTGTAAGCTAAATGCCTTATCAAAAGTTAATAACCCACTCCTGATTGCCGTTTGTTGGGAAGGAAAAAAGCTCCATATCTGCGGACTCTTCCTTAGATTAAATCTGACATACGTTTTCCAATCTATCTCAACTCCAGACTCTTTTAAGTCATGCCATAGATTATTGGTGGAAAATTTTTTTAAGATCGCTTTCGCTACATACGTTAATACAAACAAATGACTTTCAAGCTGATTTTCTGTCGAAAGTATGGTATCAAAAATATCACGCAGAGTATTGATTGAATCATTGTTCCCTTCTCTTAGATAATTAATTAAATACTTGAAATACGTATTTTCTTGACCTTGCTTTCTTGTGTAGTTTCTTGATAGAAAATAAAAAATAAATTTTTCAATGTTTGTTTGATACTCTTCCTCCTGAAATTGTTTAAGTAATAATAAAGATGTAGCCGGAAAATCTGCTAAATAATACAAAGCCGCAACATATAGCATATTTCGGCTATAATTCACACCTGAAAATTTTTCTCTTTTGCCTTGTAATGAATATATTTCTAGTCCTTTAGATATAGATAGTAAATCCTTTTTTATTCCTTCAGTTTCTTCATCTTGAAACTGTTCAAGAATATCCTGTAATTTGGCTAAAAGAGAAATATAAAAGTCTTGAGGTCTATTATAGAAAGTATAATTTGCCTGTTCTTCATTATCAATACTATAATCAATAAAAGCCTGCCACGATTCCGCTTGAGCTATCCATCTTTTAAGTTCCGGATAAATCATGTAGTTAAAACTTGAGTGAAAGTATGCTCGTATGCTGCCTTTAAATTTTCAATTTTTATAAGTATCACTTCAAAAGTATCCCTGACATCATTAGGAATTTCAGTAACATTTCTTAAATGAATATCGGCAAACGAGCTGTCAACCGTTGCAATAGCTTTAAAATGTTTTATGAAAGTTGGATACCTGGCTACATCCATAAAACGTTCTAATTGTCTTACTGCTATTGTATTTCTATCACCCTTGTACTTGGTCTTTACATGAAATAAGCTCTCGCTTAGACGACTTACATGGTCTTTATGAGCATCATCAATTGCTTTTTGAAGTGAGCTTTCTTTACTGTTAGGTCTTGTTGCTCTTGCTTTTGATTCTATTGAGATCAAACTATCATCTGTGCTCGGGGTATCAAGATTGTTTTGGCAAAAAAGGATAACATCTGTAAAATGTGCTGGATTATTTTTGCTCTCTTTCCATTTCCATTTAGGAGGTCTTAAATTGGATAACGGTAAATATTTTTCAGGGATGATATAAAAACATAAAATTTCAGAAAACTCACCTGACATTATTTTAGGATCATCTGGAATTCTTTCAGTTATTTCATCTGCTCTCGATGTTCCAAATTCAACAGTTAGCCATTCTAAATCTTCGTCTGTTAAATATACACATCTATAAGGTTGTGGTAATTTATTAAAAAAAATATATCTTTCAGCCTCCTTTAAGGTTAAAATAGTTATTCCATTTTCACTTGCTGATTCTTCAAAATGAGTTAGTATGTCGATATTCATTTATTAACCTTAATAGTTTTTCAAGTTGTCTTAATTTAGATTCTTTATAATCGGTTCCCAGTTATGAATTAGTGTGCTTTTGAAACCGTAATCTGCCAGCCACCACCAGTGTTTATTAATTGCTCAAATGTTACTAATGGCACTATCCGCCCTCTAACGCAAATCCTATGTTGTGCCCCGGTTTTATTTGAATTGAACGTTAATTTCGTCATATTTAGCTAACAATTCAGGAAGAGTCATTGTCGTAATACCTAGCTCTCTGCAAATCGCAGGTATTTTTTTAAATAATTTATTATCATTATTCCTTTCCGTTTCTTCTGTTACTAAAATTATCTCTTCATCTTGGTTATCTTTTTTAAGTTCAAACACAAAATGATTAGTTTCATATCAGCGTCTTCTAGAAAATGATTTTTCTGATTTTCGTATTCGACTTCAGATAAATTTCGTTGTTTTCGTACAACTGTATTTACAAATTGATTGTCGACTTGTCTTAAAAATTTCGCTGGTGAAGGCGCAATAAGAGTGTCTGTTTTGTATGGGAGTTTTGCAGTTTTAGTAAATTTCTTATCGGTTAAATAGTCAAGTTTTTGCAAAACAAGCCCTTTTGAATTGTAAGAACATTCTTCTAAAATTTTATCAATAAAAATAATTTCACCTTGCTGAATTTTAACTTTGATAAAATCGAATAAAACAGAATTTTTATCGAATGGTAAGTAGTAACGAACCAACGACAGGAGCGAGGAAGTGTCGATGGCTATTTTCATTGTAAATACTTATCTAATTTATCAGGCTTAATATTTAAAGTCTTGCAAACATCAAATTCATTAATTACTCCTTCATAGAATGCTGTTTGAATTGTGGAAATTAGAAGTGGCGAATTGATGGGTTTAGGAGTAGAGCCTCCCGATTTAATTCCTTGTTGTTTGTCAAGCTCTCTTTGCTTTTTTTCCGTTTCTTGTTTAAGCCTGAATTGTTCGTCAAAGTCAGATTTAATTTGATTATAATTAGTTTGAGACAGTTTCTTTTGAAAGAGGAGTCTTGTAAACAATGCAATTTTGCTTAGGTGCGTATTTTTTGAAACATTTTCTATTGATTCAAAATGATAATCATTTGAACCATCGGCTTTATCTATACTTGAAATTAATTTGTCATATTCTCCTGCTAAAAAGTAATATGCAAATTCATTGCACCATCTTTCTATTGCACTTAATTTGGAACTTGCTAAATTTTGAATATCTAATTGTTCAACTTCTTCTTCATTTATTAAGTAGTGTCCAAATTCATGGATCAGTGTAAAAATTTCTCGTCTAAATGAAATTTGTTGCCTTTTTAGTACTATGACATTAGGATTTAAATAAAAGCCATCAATATTTGCTTTTTCTTTTTTATTCCAAGTCTCGACAAACTCAAAGACCAGGATATTATTTTCGGCAAGTTTCCCAATTAATGCCCTTAAAAATTCTTTAGGAGCTGGATTGAATTCTGGATAAAAAGCTTCTCGAACTTTACTAGCAACTTCTTTTGGATTTTGTTGGATGTTGTAAACGGGAATTTTTCTTTCAATTTTTAATTCCGCAAGCTTTGCAATTGCGGAAAGAGAGATTTTGAATTCTTCAAACTGATTAACTATTTTCTTTGCTCCGATATTTAATTCAGCTTCGAATTTAGATTTCCTGAAGAAAATGCTCGCATCTTTTGAAACTTCTGGAGACTTAGGATCAAGATAGAAATGTAGCCCCTTATTAAAAACCTTGTCAATTCTTTTTAAATGGCTAATATTAATTTCACTTGATAAAATATCATCTTCAGTAATAGGTTTTTTAAGACCATCACTAATCATAGAAAGTAAATCAGTAACTGTCATTTTGTATAATGACAATAGGTATTTAAGCCTCGATATGTTTTGTTCTATTTTCAAGAATTCTACAAGATTTTAATACAAATTTAGGATTTTAAAGAAGCATTTGGGAATATTATTCTTCTATTTCGATAAAGATTGAAATACAGTCATGTTCAATAGATTCAGTCAATAATTCCCTTAAATTCATTTCAAGAAATTCAATACTTTCAATGAGTCTATCAGGCCCAATCTCAACCCCGAGCGACCTTAACACATCGGCCTCTTTTTTGGGAATTTGATAACCTCTATTTGCCTTATGATGGGCAGTCCCATCCATATTTACCGCGTAGATTTCTTGTTTCCCATTTAAGGATATAACATGGTAATGCGCTTTGATAGGTAGGTTCGTTGATTCCGGGTGAAAGTAATACCTGTTATTTGTCTTTTTAAAATTCTTTATACTCTCATTTTCTAATAATGACGAACCAAAATCAAAAGTTACTTCAATCAGATAAGTTTCTTTGGCATCCATTCCGGTTGGTCTTATGCCATCAAGCTCTTGAAATCGTTTTACATATGGTTTAAAATTCCTGTTTGCTACGTCTTCAATAAATTGTTGATAGTTTTTAATTTTGCCATATGAATTATTATGTCTGTCTAAACTTGTGCCTAACGTTCCGCAGCTACAAGAAGTTGGCGATTTCGAAGCACTAAACTGTCTGCCAGCACTGAACTTGATACGAAGCACAAAGCTTCATTTAACCACTGAACCGCCAATTTCTTGTGGGTGCTGTTACCTGTTGCCGTTGTTGTCGTCACGAGTGTAGTATTTTAGGATAGATTTGTCCTATGTAATGTTTGTCCATCGCTGAAAGAATATAATTTTGAGGAAATTCTTGTCTGTCAGTTGTGAACAATGGTGGAATATAATAGCCCATAATAGATGCTTTGTCTAGCGAAGAATATTGTGTAGTCGTTTTTTCAAACTCTTGAAATAAATTTCTATCAACGTCCGCTTTTGTCCATTTATGATGTTCCCAGAAATACCAATAAACATAAGGTTTGTCCCAGTTCATTTTTGTTACTGGACTTTGATGTTCGTGTATTAGTCCTAAAACGTGTCCAAATTCGTGTAATACAACTTGTTTGTAATCTTGCTCTGGAAGATCGTCGTCAAGCCAACCAAAATTTATTGTCGGCTCGTTTCTAGGAACACCTAATGCGTCTGTTCCAATATATGACCAACTACTCGGTGCTTGGAAGGCGACTCTGATTTTTGCTTCTTCTATTTTTGTCGTTGATAGAAATTTAATGCTACAGTGTTTACTCCATATGGAAGCATATTCTAATACGCGTTGAGTTCTTGCATCTTGTCCACCGAAGAAATAAACTTTAAGCGTTTCATTTGATTTCCACAATTTTTTAGTCTGTGCCGCCATTTCAAGAAGAAGTCGATACTCTTCAAAGCGGGTAATAAGTTCTGGTCGTGTTTGTATTGTTTCAAGAATTTTTTTCTTCTCAGGCGAAAGAGTTTCAATGTTTAAATTGTCAGATCTTTCGTTAACGGCAAGCCTAATGTCTTTCCAGCTATTTGTCGTCAGTTCTTTTGTAAATTCTACTTTCATTTGTCTATGTTTTTATGGTCTGCTACGGTTGCAGGTAACGTCCGGAGTATTGCCGCATCACTTTTTACCAAAGATAAAAATTAAAAGAGAAAAAATGTTGTGGCAATACGGATGTTATGCGCATACCAAGCTGTTCAATCAAAGTTCTTAATCTAATTTCATTCTTAATTCTGCAATTCTTTGATTTAATCTCTCAGGATTTCTTCCATAAAAAGTAGGAGCGCTTGATATTACAAGATATTCCAAAATCTCTGTTGTGTCACTTAGCTGACTAATGTTTTTTACAGTAATGTTTATCATAGCTGTCTTGTATCTTATTAATTGTTCATTTTCAATACTCATAGCAAAGTCAAAACACTTTTCAGGGGTTGTAAATTTTTCCAAGCCCCAAGCAAGCTTAAAGTCTGCATAATCTCTCATTCCTCTCTTCTTTGGAAAATAATAAGCAGCACTTACATACCATGAATTTTGATTTTGAGATTGATTGTTGTCCATGATTACCTTATTCCAAACAATAGCTGTGTATATTGAGGTGATAGATTTGTGTCGGTCATTATTATGCAGTTTATCATAAACTCCGTAGAATGTATCTGAAAGTTTCGGTGCTTTATCAATTTCTTTTACAAATGACTTTATCTCATCTTCTGTATAATATTTTTTCCATTCGGTGGTAATATACCAGTAAGAGCCAAGCATAAATAAAACAACAAGAACAAGTAGTCCTAAAATTATCTTGCTCATTTTTTTTAAAATTCGTTTCATTAATGTTCGAATGTTTCAAGTTAGCGATACCGTTTGTTCGGAGCGTATTGGTTGCGCATAATGGGAAGGTTGCTGAAGTGCCGATCTTCCGTATTTCGCTATGGAAAGATACCTTGTTTGAGGCATTTCAGCAAACGGTTGTTGTTCGCAGTTTTAATGGGTTTCTTCAATAACCTTTAGCTCCTGCAGTTTTAATAAAAATCTATTGCGCTAATCTTCGATTGACGCTGTGGATTTTTTTGTCAGGATTGCAGATAGATTCGCCCGGGTTCCATGTGTGTAAGTGGTAAAATGGAGCTTTTGATTTTATTCTATTTTATGCGGTTGTGACTCCGGTTTTTATCCCCGAACTTTGCCATTCATTGAATCGGAATTCATTAAAACAAGTTTTATTCTTTCCGATTCAATGAATGGCTGGCGATAACGACAATTTCCTTTTAAACTTTTACGTCCCAGGGCGCTTCTTGCTCGCAAGACTGAAAACTGACAGGACGAATGCACCCTAATTAAAATTGCGAACTACGTTTCAGTTTACGCTACTAGTTGCGTATATTCCCAGAATTCATTGACTTTATGCAATCGAATAACCTCCGTTCCATTTTCGCTAACTCTATTCATTCACATACTTCAATTTTCTGAATTCCTGTACAATTGAATTATTAGTTTATATTTAATGATGTGAATATTTTTCTCCGAAAAACCCGACAAAATCCAGCCCTCCCAAAACTACCACTTCCCCCCAACAATAAATAGTTAAAATATGCTCAATTCTCCTCCCTGTACAACATCCTCCCGATCCTCCCTTTATCTCCCAAAGCCCGTCCTTTGATCAGCCAGGCGATGCCGAAGGCGTTGAGGGCGATGGTTTCGAAAAGGAGGGTGGAATAGGTATATTTATAATGCGCGAAAATTGGAATTAATACCAGGCAGGAATAAATGGTATAACCGCAGGTCCGGTAAATATTATTTTCGTTGACGATGCTCAGGGGAATGTTCTTGTTTTTTTGTTGTCCGATGGTAAACACATTGATGGACATGTTCGCGAGAATAATAAAGAAGACCGCCGCGAAACCGTAATGCAGCCAGCCCAGCCAATCGTAGGGTAAGGGAATGATGGTGTAAATCTTCCGGGTGTAATCATCCGGCTTCGTCGGAAAAAGCGCGACACCCAGGGCCATTACACCGGCGATATTCGTCATCAGGTTATCGTTTTTCCAGAATACATGATCCTTGTACCCGACATACCGTATCAAAAACAAACTCACCGCGCACAATGTCCCCGTAAACAGCTCCCTGAAATTCGTATAGTAATAATCACTGATACTCGGCTGAACCTCCGTCCCAAAAAAATGAACCCCCGACAGCCCCACCAACACCCACGGCAAACCCGCCCCGAACGTGCCGATAGATTTGCGGATGCGACGGTAGGAGGTGATGGTGGGGGGAATGGGAGATGCCATTTATTTTCGCTCTGTAATTTTAAAGATTCTTATTCTGATGGTATTTTCCCTTGTCCATACTTAACTTACCAAGGCCGGTTTTATATTCTAAAGCTGCATAGCTCGTAGTTTCCTGGCGCACATGGTTGCCCGGCAAACTACAACCAGCGTGGGATAGTATTGGATTCTGTGTTTCTCATTTTGTGCTTTCTGCATTTCAAAATTATTGATATAGAACATCTTTTATCTTGAAATCTCTTTTGATAAAAATCAATAGAAAAATTAAATGATAATATCTTAGACTGTTACAAGGAAACTATAAATAATAGCTTTACATTAATTGTATCTTTAGCAGTTAGTAAATTTTTTCCTTTAGCGCATTTAACGTAGTTTCATTTTTTTTGCATGTTCGCCAATTGATAGAATTGAATTTGATTTAATCGTTTTAAAATAATTATAACATTCAAATAGAAAATCATTCAAGTAATCAAGGACTTGAGTATCATATATTGATGTGTTCTTTGCCTTAATAAGCTTGATCGTCTTTAACAACTTTTCATTTGCATCAGCTGCAAATTTTACTATGCCGCTTTTCGAATATCTTTTGACGCAAAATTGACCATATTTCATATCATATTTTTCATAGAATTTAGGTTTCAAAAATTAAAAGAATTACCAAACTTTGAGTCCGGAATAATAAATACAATCCTTTTCATTCTGCAAACTAGTAATGCGCTTGTACAGAATGGACATGGCTCTAAAGTAGTATATATTGTAGCCCCTGCATCAATTTCATCATATGAAGTCGGATCATTGAAAAGCATAGTTCGATAATAATTTTCAACTGACATTTTTCCATTAACTCTAGGCCGCTTTAAATTTAATTTATTAATCGCTTCATTTAATGAAAGTTGCTCTGCATGTAGTAGTGGGTTACAATAATTATGAATTTGATTTTGCTGAAGTGCCAAAACGTCTCCATCAGAATTATCAATAATGCAAGAAAAGATATTTAAGCCCTTTGAGTGGGTTAGCTCTTGATCAGTATGAATAAATTGATAATCAAAATTTTTGTATGCTAAAGCCATTAAGCCTAAAAAGGCAATTGAGTCTTTCTCTGATTGGTAAAAAGTTTTAAAATTTTTCATAGTTATCAAATTGGGGTCATTGCTTTTTCACCTTACTTATAAAGTCACCAATATCTAAATTGTATCCGATTTGGAGTTGATTGAATACTCCCTTTTTTCCTTCGGGCTGCAACAAACCATTATATATTCCTCTAAGAAACAATGTGCTTAATTGATCGGGAAAATGGTACGTTAATAGACCATCAACTTGGTAAAATATTTTTGATCTTGAGTTTGAAATCAAACCAGAGGCATTGGATACGGTTTGTCCAAAAAGGCTAGCGTTTGTCTGAAATGAGAAATTATTAGCAAATCTCATTATAAATCCGAATTGCCCCCCAATATTACTTAGTGTTATACTTTTCAGTGTCGCATTTACAGTGTCATTCTTTTGAGCAATTTTAACCGCACTTGATGAATAAATAAAATTTAGAAAAAGTCTATGTGGGGTACGAGTGTGGGCGGATAAAATTCTGTAGTTCCACACTCCAAATGTCGCGTCCCAGGAAAAATTTGTTCTTTGAAACAAACTAACTCTATCTACTTCTTGGTTCATTGAATCAAGACGATAAATACCATTATCATCTGCAAATTTCTTTGTGTTCATTTTAATTCTGAAAAAATGAAATAGGATAGAGTTAGATTGACAAATTGGCTTAGTATTTAATCGATGGGTAAAATAACCCTCTGTTTCAACTATTCCATTCTTTTGATTGTCCGACAAAGCATAAAAATCTGTAAACAATGAAATATTGATTAATTGGTTTGCAGAGATTCCTTGTAAAATATCGAATCGTCTTCCATTCGTCGAATCACTTGTTAGTGTTATCTCCTTTGTGTCTTCGGGTGGAAAAAAACTGGCCACTTTTCCCTTGATAATTTATTACATCTGTTAAAATAATATAGTTTGATCCATCTGTTTCCTTTATAAATACTTTTTGCCCGTTTTCATTTGCAACTTGAAAACACTTTCTTGCTTTTTTCTCACCCACAAGATCTTTTAGGCTAACTATATTTAAATAATCAAACTCCCTACCATCCTTTGCAAATATTTTTATATCATAGATATAGCCATCCTTCATAGTTGTATATACATTTTTAATTTCTAATTGTCCAATTTTATCCAGCGTTTCATGATTGGCGTTTTTCTTTGAGGTACAATTTGATTTACCTCCCAATTTATCATTATGTAAAGTACAAGAGGTTTTGAGTAAAACCAATTCTCCCAATTTAACTTTTGCATTTGCGGTATTAATAATTTCTTGTTTCAGAGGGTTGGTTTTAATATAACCTATTGCCCAATTATATAGTTCCTCTCTAATTGGTTTTGCAATTGTATCTGACACATTGAGTTTTTTAAAAAGGACTAAAAGTTGTTTATAAAATAGTGTTGGCGAAAGATCATCGCCATATGTTGCAGTACTTTTAACTGTAGTGTCTCTAGTAGTATTTATTGAAATGTCTATTACAGTAGAAAAATTGGAGCCGGTACTATCCTTATTTATTAAAAAATACTTGAGTGTATCTAAGGGATTTGTATTCAAAAGCGGGTTACAAGTTCTGCACGATGCAAAACCGAGTTTAGGAAAGTTATTATTTAGTGGAAGAAAATTAAATAGTGTATCTCCTTTTCCTATGAAGATAAAGCTATCTAATTGATTTCTTTGAAAATTAGTAAAAGTAGTATTAGGAGATTTTAATTTGACTAATGTGTCAACTTTTCTGCTTCCCAATTCAATAGATAATGATATATAAAATTCATTGTCTTTAGTTTCATCTGGGGTCAAAATCAGGGTAAAAATATTGTCATTATTATCAATTGTGAAGTTTTTTTTCGAATTACCGAAGCTTGTATTTATGAAAATAAACATGAATGCTAGGGTTAAAATTGTTTTCTGCGTTTTCATAGGCTTATCGTTAGGATGGACGTTTAATGAAATATTTGAAAATTTATTTTACAACAACAATAAAATCAAGTCAGAAATATTTTTTACGATAAATATAAAAAATGAAATAAATTAAGATCTTCAAATTATTATAATCGTATATTAAATTAGATCGCCCAATGAATAATATTGAAGTACTAAGTTATAATTACCAAACATTGTGAATGTGTCCAATTAAATCTGTTTTATAAAATCAATTACGAAAAGTAATAATATCTCTAGAATTATAAATGGATGTGAGTGAATCAAGCATTGATAAGCTGACAAATAAAAATTTGTTGTATAATAATATTACTTCAAAATATTGATTGTTTTTAAAATCTAAAATATAAATGAAATATATTATAGGCATTTTTCCTATTTGATAGTAAAATAAATTCTTGAACAGGGGGTAGATAGTGCAGCCCCAGGGGGGAGAAAAATAAATCCGATCCAAAAATAAATCGAATTAATCCAAAGAGGGGGGAGAAGAAATGAGGGGGAGGGGTGAGAGATTTTTGCCACGAATGCACGAATGGGGACGAATTGGGACGGAGTCCTGAATGGGGAAAAATTTCCTAAAAGGGGAATTATTAGTTTTCGTGATCATTGAAATTTTGATAAAAACGGGCTTTTTAGGGGTCGGCACAGTGATCGCAGGGGGCGCGAGCCGGATAAAGGGGCGGATTGTGTTTGAAGCTCATTCATTGAATGAAACAAACACGAAATCTTCAGGGTGCTGCGAATAAAACCCGATGAATTTTAAACTCTACTCCTTATCCGCGCACAAAAAAATTATTTGAAGGACGATAATTAGTATTCTATTATGTGCAGGCCGGGTTTGTGTTTATCTAAATTGATTTTATTTCTGCTGGTGTTTTCATCAGTGAAAAATCTGCGCGCGCAATGCAGTGAGTTTTACATCAGCGGCACCGCGGCATCCAGCGCCTGTAAAGAAGCTGTCGAAGATGTCGTGTGGATCAGCGCGAGCTCTTCTCTGCGCAATACAATCAGCGGAAACAGTCTGACGAAAGCCAGTAGTAATAACAACTGGGATGGAAATGGTTTTTCATACCAGTCGGTCAGTAACAACGGTTACATGCAATCCACCGTCGTGGAAGTGAACCGCGAACGTGTCTTCGGTCTCAGCTCCACCGACGCGAGCTCTTCCTATACTTCTATTCAATACGCTTTTCACCTGCTCAACACCGGCAGTCTGCAAATCTATGAAAGCGGTGTCTCCCGCGGATTATTCGGAACCTATGCTGCTTCCGATGTCCTCAAAATCGCTGTCGAAAATTCCATCGTAAAATATTATCAGAACGGAACACTGCTCTACATCAGCGCCGTCACTCCTACCCTCCCACTCTATGTCGACGTGTGTACACGCGCCGTCGGTGCTACAGTATGGGATGTGAAAGTGAGCAACGGAAACACCGGCACCTTCAACGCCACCGGAACAAATGCCGGTACCAGTCCTTCCTATCAATGGCAATTGAACGGAAGTAATGTCGGTACCAATAGTTCGACCTATACCAACACTTCCCTGGTGGCCGGAGATGTACTTACCTGTACACAAACTTCGGATGTCGACGGTTGCTCTCCTTCCACTCTTTACAATTCCAACCAGATTCTCATCGGCGATCAGAACCCTACGATTCAG
This sequence comes from Bacteroidota bacterium, assembly GCA_016720935.1. Classification (NCBI taxonomy): domain Bacteria; kingdom Pseudomonadati; phylum Bacteroidota; species Bacteroidota bacterium. The sequence goes on along the minus strand of JADKJP010000002.1, from coordinate 113,466 downwards.
AACGCTTTTTATATTACAGGAACCGCTGCCGCCAGCGCCTGTAAAGAAGTTCTTGAAGATGTCGTCTGGATCATCGCTTCTTCTTCAGCGAAAAATCAGATCTCCGGAAACTCGCTCGCGAAAATTACCAGCAATGGTAACTGGGACGGCAACGCGTTTTCCTACCAGTCGGTTTCCAACAACGGCTACATGCAATGTGTCGCGACCGAAACCAACAAAGACCGCTTGATCGGTCTGAGCTCGACCGACGCGAGCTCGGCAAATTCCACGATACAATTTGGTTTCCGTATGGGCGCCACCGGAAATCTCAACATCTACGAATCCGGTGTAAACCGCGGAACATTCGCGACCTACACGACAGGCGATATTTTGAAAATCGCTGTTGAAAGTAATGTCGTTAAATATTATCTCAACGGCGCGATGATCCATATCAGCGCTGTGGCTCCAACACTTCCGCTCTATGTCGATGTTTCCCTTCGTTCAGTGGGCGCGACCGTTTCAACGGTACAGGTGAGCAACGGAAATACAGGAGCATTTACCGCGGTCGCTACCAATATGGGCCCCTCGCCTACCTATCAGTGGACGATTAACGGCAGCAATACAGGAACAAACAGTCCTACCTATACCAATACTTCTCTTCCCAACAGCGACGTGGTCAATTGTATCATCACGCCTGACCTGGGAGGTTGCAGCAGCGGTTATGTTTCCAACAACGCGGCTGTAGGCGACATCAACCAGACTTTACAAAACGAATTTTACATCACAGGAACTCCGGCATCGAGCGCCTGTAAAGAATCACTGGAAGATGTGGTGTGGTCCATCTCCGCTTCGGCAGGGAAAAATAGTATTCTTGATAATACGCTCACAAAAATTGCAAGCAACTCGGTATGGGACGGAAACGGATTTTCCCTGCAAAGTGTCGCGAACAACGGCTACATGCAAACCATCGCTGAAGAAACAAACGAAGCCCGCATGATCGGTTTGAGCAATACCGATGGTGGTCCGGGATACAATACCATTCAATACGCTTTTTATCTCACGAATACCGGAGCTTTGCAGATTTATGAAACCGGCACGAGCCGTGGCGCGTTTGGTACTTACACTACCGGCGACACTTTGAAAATCGCGATTGAAAATAATGTCGTAAAATATTATAAGAACAGCACCGCTGTTTACATCAGTAATATCGCGCCTACACTTCCTTTGTATGTCGACGTTTCCACAAATTCCATCGGCGCGACTGTTTCCGATGTGCGGATTTCAAACGGTAACATCAGCACTTTCACTGCAAGCGGAACAAATCTTGGTCCGGCTCCTGTTTATCAGTGGCAACTCAACGGCGTGAATGTCGGAACAAACAGTACGACGTATACCAATACCGGATTAAACAACAACGATGTCATCACCTGTCTGGTTACTCCGGATCTTGGTGGTTGCAGCAGCAGTTTGTTTTCTTCAAACAGCATCACCATCCGCGATATCAACCAGACTCAACAAAACGCGTTTTACATTACCGGTAGTCCGGTTTCAACGGCTTGTCGTGAAGCGCTGGTGAATGTGGTTTGGGTGATCGCTTCTTCGGGTGTAAAAAATACCATCAACGCGAATACACTCACTAAACGTACCAGCAATGGTAACTGGGATGGTAATGGATTTTCGTATCAGTCGGTCGCGAACAACGGTTATATGCAAACAACCGTAGCAGAAACCAACAAATCACGAATGATCGGTTTGAGCGCGACGGATGTGAACAGCAATTTTACATCGATACAATTCGCATTTTATCTGATCAATAACGGATCGCTTCGTATTTATGAATCCGGAACAAACCGCGGAACATACGGAACTTACGCAACCAACGACGTCCTGAAAATCGCCGTCGAAAACAATGTTGTGAAGTATTACAAAAACGGAACCTTGTTGATGACAAGCGCCGCGACACCAACACTTCCCTTGTATGTCGACGTCTCGACGAATTCAACGGGAGCGACAGCCTCCAATGTAAAAGTATCGAATGGAAATATCAGCACGTTCACCGCTGTAGGAACAAATCTCGGCGTAGCGCCAACGTATCAGTGGACATTGAACGGATCGAATGTGGGCAGCAACAGTACGCTCTATACAAATACAGGATTGGTAAACGGTGATGTTATCAATTGTATCGTCACTCCGGATCTTGGTGGTTGCAGCAGCAACGCGTATGCATCGAACAGCATAACAACGATAGAACCCACCAACGGTACCACAACCTGGATCGGTACCACTACAGCATGGAACACTCCTGCCAACTGGACGAATGGTGTTCCGAACAAATACAACTCAGCGATCATCACCGGCGGAACAAGTAATCCGGTAATCTCGACCAACGCGATTGTGAACAGTCTCACGATCGGCGCGGGAAAAACGCTTACCATCAATACCACCAAAGCGCTGGATGTGTACGGAGACATTACCAAAACGGGAAACTTTACGCCAAACTCCAGTACGATTACGCTGTACGGCTGTTCAGGACCGAATACGATCACTTCAACCGCGGGTTTTAGTTGTTACAACCTGGTCATCAACAATACGTATGGAGTTACGCTTGGCGGAACATCCAATGTGACCGTCACAAACGCGCTTACATTGCAGGATGGTATTGTCTCTACCGGAAGTAATTATCTCATCGCTTCCTCCACAACCGCGGCCAATCTTACTTATGTAAATGGTTTTGTGAATGGAAATTTGCGTCGACACATCGCGAGCAATACGAGCACATACGATTTTCCATTGGGCAACGGAACCAATACTACCGACAGACACGTCGCTTCCATTCTGAATAATTCCCTGACCGGTGTAACTTATATCAATTCAAGTGTCGCGGATTTTGTACAATCGGCACCGGATAGTGATCCCTTATTGAACACAACACAGGGTGGAATTCCTATCATTGCAACCGTTGGTGAACAATCCGGAGAAACTGTTTTATGGACATTCACTCCGAATGCGTCGCCAACAGGAGGTTCGTATGGAGTAAGATTATCCGTTGAAAACACGACACTTTCCGCGAGCGAAGACAATTATTTTGTTCCCATCAAACGAACGCTAACAGTATCGTATGGTGATTTCTCCACGTTTGATATCAGCACTGCTATTCCCAATATTGGAGCAGCAGGAAGAATTTACAATTCGGGAACCGGTTATGGTGAACGTTTGGGTTATACAACTTTCTCGCAACATGCATTGGGTAAAGGAAGCGGAATTCCATTACCGATCGAGCTCACCTTCTTCGACGCGAAATTAATTGAAGACATTGTTTCTCTTAGCTGGAACACAGCATCCGAAACAGACAATGAATATTTCACCATTGAAAAATCCAGGAACGCGGAAGACTACGCTGAAGTGGTGAAAGTACCAACACTGGCTCCCGGTGGAAATAGCACGACTTTGCTTTGTTATTCAACAAATGATGAACAACCTTATGAAGGCTTGTCGTATTATCGTTTGAAGCAAACAGATTTCAACGGAAGATTTACTTACTCTGATCCAGTCGTTGTGAGATATGAAAAGCTTTCGGGCTTTTCTTTGAATGTGTATCCGAATCCAAGTTATGGAGATGTAGTTCATTTTTCCATTGAAGGAAAGAAAAATCAGGATGTGAAACTTTTGCTGTATGATTTATATGGCAAAGAATGCTTCTCCGGATCATTACAAACAGAAGCGGATCAGCTGAGTGTCTATACCATGGATCCTTCGGTATTGCCCGGTCGTGGAATCTATATTGTAAAAGCGCTCAGTGGGAAATATTGCAAGAGTAAAAAGCTGATCATTAAATAGTCTTAGGAATCGGAATTCCGTGATCAGTGTTTAATAATTATTTTTCTATTCACAGAATAATTCTCTGTTTCTATATTCAGTATATATAAACCATTCGCAACTGAACTCAGATCCAGATTTTTCGACTGACTTTGCATTATCATCTGGCCCATTGTATTCATGAGTCTTACATGGAATGTTTTTGATTCTTCCGGCAACTGAATTGTAATTTTATCTTTTGCAGGATTCGGAAACACCTTTACAGGAACTTGCATTTCCTCTTCTTGAATATTCGTAGAACTGCAGTTTCCAATTGTATAGGAAAACGCGACTTCCCCGTTGTGATGAAGTCCGCTCAGGGTATCTGCAGGCAAGTATGAACGAACAAAATCCACAGTAATGCAAGACGGTGTAACATTTACGCGAATGTGTCCGGTACCACCAATGGTGTCTGCTGTATAAGCATCCGCATTGGCAAGCATCCCGATTTCGTAGGTAGAATCACTGGGCATCGGCACTTCCTGGTATGTCACGCTGTCGAGAATTTCATGCGCATACAAATGATCATGACCCTGGAAAAAAATGTTTACACCATTATCAATAAACAATTGATGAATCGGTTTCGACCAGCCCGGACGATTTGTGGGAAATGTGTATGGTCCGCCAAGAGATTCATATCCTCCCCATTCGAATAACTGAGCATTCGTAATTCCTCCGCGTCCTTGTCCACGAATGTGATGCGCAAAAACAAATTTGTATTGCGCGGTACTGTTTTGTAAAGTGTTTTCAAGCCAGGTGTATTGAGGTAATCCCAATGACCAGTCCCAGTTTTTGGGTTTGGGAGATGTATCGTTTTCATCTCTGTACACATCGAGCACTACAAACAATGCATCACCCCAGGTCCATGCGTAATAATTTTCGGGATTACCGATGCCATAAGGCTCTATGTCGGTATTCCCACTATAGAAACTGTTGGGAAACGGATTCGGATAATAATATTTTCTCCATTGTGTCGCCCAGATGCAAAGATTGTTTGGCGGATTTTGCGCCATGTAATAATCATTCTCTCCTTCATGATTTCCCAGACATACATAAAACGGAACCGAATGGCAAATGCTTCCGAGAAATGGCCGGTAGGCAAGATGTAATGAATCAAGTTCGTGAGAGGTAATGCTGTCGGGCTCATGATCATCGCCAAAAATATCGCCCAGCGAAAGCATAAAATCCGGGTTGTCTGCAGCTTCGTTGTTTAGCGTGAGCTGGTAAATACTTTGAACACCTTTTTTATCGTACAAATGTTCGTCGGCTTCTACAGTAAAAGAAAAAGAGCTTCCCGGCGACCTTTGTGTATGGAATTTATATTCCTGTCCGGCAGTGAAGGCTCCGCCTCCATTCAATCGTGTTTTAACTCTGTAATAATACCGTGTATCGGGAAATAAATTCTGTAAATCGATTTCATCGGGTGTATTGGCCACATTGCTGATCACTATTGTACTGTCGGTATAGTTTCCGGACTGCGTTCCGTAAACAAAATAAAAATCAACATTCTGATCAAATAGAATGCTGACGGTGATGGAGACATCGGTGGGTCTTCCTAAAATGATGCTTTGGTTTTGTCCCAGAACTGCTTCACTTTTCCCAATTAAAAACAGGGACACGATTAAAAAAGCAAAAAGCCCGGTAGCCGAAAACCTTCGGGTAGACAATTCTTTCATTTTGATTAAAATTATGGTTTACCGACCCTTCCCGCAGCTTAAAACACAATTTGCCGGTTAATAGCGCCCTATAGACCGATGCGGGTAAAGATGGTTTAAGCTGAATTTGAAAATTTTTAGGGAATTTAGGACAAATCGCTTCAGCTTGTACAGATCTATATTTTCCTATGAATAATAAATCCAAATGAATTATTTCATTGAAAATCGAGGGTTATCCTTTGGGAAACCGGGTTTATTTCCGGTAATGAATCCTGCAGCCTATACTTTTTGCTTCGGTAACGGAAACAGGTTTTCCCTGTAGTAATTCTTGTAATGCTGTGTCGACATATGATTTTGCGAGCTCGGGATGTTCTCCGTTGTCGTCCATTGCTCCGTTGTAACGCACGACCCACTCGTCATTTTCCTTCCAGATTACAAAAGCCTGCGGTGTGTAGCTCGCCCCGAAATCTTTGCCCACATTTTGAGCGGCATCGAGTAAGTAGGGAAAATTAAAATGATCGCGATCGGATTTTTCACGCATAAGCTCAAACGATTCTTCTTCGTACACGAGTGTATCCATCGAATTCACAGCGATCAATGGAACTCCGAGTGAACAATATTTTGTGTTTAGGTCATTGAAGCGCTGAGAATATAATTTTGCAAAAGGACAATGATTGCAGGTGAAAACAATAATAAAGCCTTTCGCATCCGGATAATCAGAAAGTGACACAATTTTTCCGTCAACATTTTTCAGACTGAAATTGTGAACGACCTTCTTATCTGGAATTACAAATGAGCTCAGCAGCGCTACAAGCAGAAATAGGAATACTTTTTTCATCGAAAATTATTCTTTGATGAATTTGATTGTTTCCGGCTTTTTATTTTTCGTATCCGTGATGGTCAGAAAATAAGTTCCCGGACGAAGCCTGCTGATTTCTAGTCCTTGTTGGATCTGTGGTTGCGGCATCATGATAAGCGCTTTTCCATTTACATTCGTAATCGTCGCGTAATAGACAGGATTTGTCTGGTCTTTCAAATCGATATACAATCTGTCTTTCGCGGGATTCGGGTGAACAGAATAGTTATTGTTGGTCAGTGTTACATCTTGCAGTCCAGTTGTGGATGGACCAACAACAAATTGTCCCATCATGCCTTCATCCTCATGCAAAGCGATATGACAATGAAACATAAACGGATGTTGAAGATCGGCATAATCATCAAACTTCGCGATGAAGCGAACCGTTTCTCCGCCTTTTACCAGCACTACATCTTTCCAGCCTTTTTCATGATCGGGAGGCGCAATTCCATTTCTTGTAAGAATATAAAATTCCACATCATGAATGTGAAAAGGATGCGCGAAGATGGAATTGCTGGTGAGCTGCCAGATCTCAGTGTTGTTGAGGGGAACAGTGTAATCAATCGTATTCAGATCAAAAAGATGATGATTGAGAATAAATGCGTTTGGTCCCAGGATATTCGGAACACCCGTACTATCCGTGAGCGTAATCACACGTGTGAGGTTCGCACTTGACTCATCGTAAAATGTATTTGTTGTAAGTGTTGCAGGAATTGCGGTGATGGGCTGACTTGTCGGAGCGCCAACATTCAAATGCAAAACTCTGAAATCAATTTTTCCCAATGCGTTCGCGAAAGGACCGTTAGGAAAATTTTCTCCACCGGGAATAAAATTAGATAAAGTAGAATTGTAGGCTTTCAAATCAAATGATGAGGATGCTTGTCCGGAAAAGTCAACAAGAATTTCCACACGCTCTCCTGCGGAAATTAAAAAACGTGTTACAGGAACGGGATTGTCCACCAAACCCCCGTCTGTTGAGATCACATAAAATGTTCTGTTATCACTGAAGCCGAGATTATACGAACGTTCGATTGCTCCGTTCAAAATTCGGAAACGCACAACCTGCGCGGGTACCGAAAACTGCGGACGCAGAACTCCATTCACCATCATTGAATCTCCATAGGGAACATCCACGAATTGATTTGATGTATTGATATCGCGATCCGTGAGTACAAGAGGAATATCATCGATGCCATATGTTCGTGGTAATGGAAGCGCGCTTTCTACAGAATCACGCACGATGATAAGCCCGCCGATACCTTGTGTAATCTGATGCATGGTTTCCATGTGCAGATGCGGATGAAACCAGAACAATCCGGCATTGTTTGTCACCTTCCAGTAAGGCTGCCACAATGTTCCCGGAGGAATCACCTGGTGCGGACCGCCGTCCATCACCGCAGGCAAATGCATGCCGTGCCAGTGAATTGTTGTGCTGTCGTTCAGATTGTTTTGCACGTTCATGTGAACGGTATCGCCCTTATTGAAAAACAATGTCGGTCCCCAGATATCACTGTTGATTCCTCCGGTGATGGTTTGGTTTCCGGCAGGAACGACTTGTCTGAAGGTGTCCCTGACTGTCAGGTTAAAAGTGGTTCCGGAGAGTGTATCAGGAATCCGCAGGTCATTATATACCTGTGCCTGAGCACTTAGCGTCAATAAGAATGCTGCAATTGGAAAGAGATTGATTTTTTTCATAACCCGAAGACTGACGTATAAGGTTGATTAGATGATAATCGGAGGAAGAACTTGCGGCAACATCAGGATTTTTTATCAAAAAAAGAAGCGCCTGAATTTCGATTTTCCGTCAGTATTCCTCCAAATAATCAAATCAAAAAAACGGAGTATCTGAGAAATAAAAAAGCGGGGTCTCCCACAATGAGGCCCCGCTCAAATAAAACCCGACCGGTTTTTAATAATGAAAACGCAATGCCACAAAAATATTTCTTCCGGGAGCGTTGATGCCGCTCGCGAATGTTCTGTATTGTGTGTCGAAGATATTGTCAACGCCCGCCTGAAGCGTTAACAACTTATGCACTTTATAGCCTGCGTGAAAATTTAATGTGAACCATGCAGGCATACCATCAGCAGTCGCGTATTGTTCATTGTCTTCACCGTTGAGATAATAATCTTTCAGTTTTTTCCATCCGTTAAAATTCACAAACATATCCGCTCCGAATTTTTCATAGGTATATTTCAAACCAAGGCGAGCCATAAAAGGAGGAATGTGATCCAATGGAGAATTGGAAGTGTCCGTTTTCACGCGTCCATATGTATAATTCATACCTATGATCATGCGGAGATTATCAGTACACTGCGAAGTCAGGTTTGAAGAAAATCCATAGATAAACGCTTTTCCTTTGTTCTGATTTGCATACACCTTACTCATCGAACCATCGTACTGAATTGAATCCTGTCCGTTGAATGTAAACTCATCAGTAATAATCGCGTCTACAAATTGTGTGTAATAGACGTTATTTTCCCAACTCGTTTTTTCATTGTAAATTTTCGTGATTCCAATTTCTGTCGTAATGGTTTTCTCCGGCTTAAGATCGCTGTTCGGAACTATGACAGCTCCCGGCGCGGACTCAAAAACTTTTGCAAGGTCATCCACATTTGGGGCACGGAAGCCGGTTGAAAGCAACAGGGATAATTTCAGATCATCTGAGGGTGATTGAATCAATCCAATGCTGCCTGAATAAACCGGGTTGCTTTGTTCCGCTTTTGTAAATGGCAGGTGAAAGAATGACGTATCCTTAAATGTTGAATTCAAAGAAATAAATCCCAAACGCAAACCGTCAGTCAAAGTAAGCTGATCATTGATTCTCCAGGTATGAGAAAAATAAACCGCCGCGTTCATCATGGTGTTATCGCCATCTGGATAGCGTGTATCAACCGGCTCCTCAGATCCGTTTGTAATGTCTTCTTCCGTTGCAGTCGATTTGAGCGTATTGTACTGTGCATCTAAACCGAGACGCAATGTGTGTTTGTTTGTGGTTCTCTTGAAGTCAACATTAAATCCGATCACATTAACCTTTTCGATACGGTGTTGTTTGTGGTCGTTATTAAAACGACGCGTGTGTCGGCTTTCTTCGATGTTCTGCAAATTCAGTCCCGCATGAATGCTTTGGAATTTCGCCGAAGAATTGTTTACATTAAGATCATACGCCGCGAGCAATCTTGTTTGCGGACCGTAATACCATTCCGCGTATTTCAGTCCGGTTGAAGACGGATCTGTCAGACGATCGTAACGCGGCACATCAGTGGAAGTGGAATATTGAATATTCAATCCGTGTGTCATGTGCTCTGATGCTTTGTAAGCGAATTTTTGCATGAGGTCAATTTGTGAAAATCCGCTTTGTACCTGTTTGTAACGGTCGCTGTTCTTCACGAGAGAATCTTTTCCATTGATGCGCTCCACATAATACAATCGTTCACCGTAGGAAGATGTATAAAAAGGATTCTGATTCTCTCCACCTTTCAGATCATCAAATACGGAATACGTGAAAGAAGTAAGAGATGCCAGTTTTTTTCCTCCGATATTAAAATCAACATGCCCGGTGAATTCATCATTCACACTTCCGTATCGGGTCATGGCATTTACTTTTAGATTGGTCTTTTCATCATCATCCGTGAATGAAGGGCGTTTTGTGTATAGGCTGACCACACCTCCCAATGCGTCGCTGCCATAAACAGTAGACGCAGGACCAAACAAAACTTCGATACGATCCAGCGAGTTGTTGTCGGTGGTGACGATATTCTGGAGATGTCCTGAACGATAGATAATATTATTCATACGCACTCCGTCGATGACCAATAAAATCCGGTTTGCTTCAAAGCCGCGAATGACGGGGCTTCCACCTCCATGCTGGCTTTTTTGAACAAAAACACTTCCTGTGTTTGCAATGATATCTGCAGTAGACTGACAATGTAAATCGGCGATTTGTTTCGCATTGAGTGTTTGAATTTGCTGAGCGACATTTCGTTTCGACTCTTCCGATTTGTTCGCGGAAATGACGACTTCGTTCAGGTTAATATTTTTTGTTGAATCGGGGGAAGCGTTTTGTGCAAATGAGTTTTGGAATTGAAGAATCAGCAATACTAAGATCGCGCGGTAAATATTTTTCATTTTTGGATTTTTTGCGTTCGTAAATAATAGCACAAACAGAATGAGCGGAAATGATTCCGTCATTTGTTTAAAATAAGATCAATAGTTCTTAGGCTAGTATTTTCGGAGGAGGAGAATCCTGGTCTCTTGAAAAAGAAACCGCCTGCTCATCAAAGCGAAAAAACGAATACTCGTTGACGGTATGCAAAAAAGAAACCGGTTCTGAATCGGTAATCAGATAGGTTGTGGTTAGTAATTTAACAAGGTGGGCAGGTAGATCACCTTGTTGTTGTCCATCGGATGTTGCCAATGCTTCAATCCAATCAATCAGATTTTCCTCAGAAGCATCGTGAAATACATTAAGAATGATCTGTCCCGAAGAGTTGGAAATGTACCTGAAATCATAGAGCTTACCATTCATTCGCAACTCATGGTCGTTGATTTTTGAAGAATTAAAATCCGCCTCTGACAAAACAATTTGTTCTGTTTTTCCTGAACCGGAATCAAGTTGATGAAGAGCAGATTTCTGAATTCTTACCTGTTGGATCTGAAACAAAAGCAATAAACCACCGGCTTGCAGGAGCAAAATTGTAAGCAGGGAAATATAGGTGGCTTTCTTCAACTCGAATGAAATGTTCGGGTAAATATATAAAATGTTTAATAATTTTTGGTATCCATCAGCTTTCCGTTCTGATAGGTTTCTTCCTTTTTAAGCGTGCCGCTTTCATCATAATATTTCCAGGTGCCGGATTTCTTTCCATAGAAATAACCCCCTTCCGTTTCAATTATTCCATTCTCTCTCCACCACGTCCATTTACCGTGCTCACCCTTTTCATTGTAATGCGCGATCTGGCGGATATTTCCGTTTTTGTAATACCAGGTCCATTCGCCAAATTTTTTATCGTCACGGTTTTTTCCTTTGACTTCGATATTTCCGTTGGGATACCAGCGTATCGATGTGCCATTGGGTTTGTCTTCGAGGTATTCGATCCTGCTTTGCAACTTGCCATCTTCAAACCAGGTCTTGCTCATCCCTTCACGAATTCCGTTCCGGTAAGGCATTGAGCTTTTCTTTTTACCATTTTCCCAATATTCAATTTTCGCAGTGTATTGGGCAAACAAAACATTCGCGGATGAAAGCAGTACAACTATTAAAAAGATTTTAGCGCGCTTGTAATGGTTCATATTCGGTTTCCCTTACTCATGCTCCGACAATCAATTCGTCAACTGAAGGAGGATTCTCTGTTTGTACAGGTATATTTTGGGGAAGAATAATTTTGCTCTGCCCCGGAAAATAATCCTGACCAGGCCTGAGGCATTTCAGATGAAAGGAAAATCATCAAATGATCCCCAAGGCCATTGGAATCACATGAAAGATAAGGCTTTTTTTTCAAAAATGTTTGATTTTAGTCATGAGTGGTATATGATTTCCATACTAAGCAAAGTTTCACACAAGCTACAATTTGACCTCTGTTAAGATGTCGGAATTGAAAATAGAAACGGGAGATATCACAGTATCATTGTAGGGTACGGTATCTCCATATCGTTGTTTCAACAACTTTCTCGCCTCCGGATCTTTAAAATCAAATTCTTTGAGTAGTTGTAATTTGCCGATTTCGATGCCCAGCGCATCACGATACATTTTCCAGATCAGTTCAGAGCAATAGATTTCATCGTTACTCCAACTGAAATATTGATCGTAATCTTTCTGGTAAAATGTATCCTTCGCTTTATGTAGTTTTTTTACGTTTTCCGGCGTCAGGATATTTGCGGCCTCTTTTAATCGCTTCACAACATAGGTCTGATCTTTTCCGTGAGCGATCCAGCGATCCAATGCCAGTTCGCGTACTTTCGAAGAGGCCTCATAGACAAAATAATCCTGGTCGTATTTAAAAATGATTCCGCAATGACTATAAGGAGAGTGTGTGGCCAGTTGTATCGCCTTGCTCTGAGCAGATTCTGATGTCTGAAAAATCAGATCTCCGGTTTGCAATGGCAATTTCCGGGTGGCATCCCTGGCCTCCTTTTCGTTTTTATTAATATTTGCCTTTACTTCGCCTTCTTCGTTTTTCTTACTGGTAAAATAAAAATTTACAATGTTCGCGGCTGCGGCAAAGGTTAAGAAAATCAACAGCCACCGTCCTCTTTTATCCATTTTTAAAAAATATTTACGGATTCAATATACTAAGGTATAAATCCTTTCAGAATGTTTTAACCAAATTAAATTTTCAGATGAATCAATTCTGCGCTATTCACACAAAAAGAAAAGCAAATCAAAGACAGATCGAATTGTGTAACACGGATATGTTGAATTTTAAGGAAAAAAGATTGGTCTCCCGGATCTCAAATAAGAACGCGGATCCTTTCAGGGTTACTTCACTTTTTCGAGGTCCATTCCACATTTTGGACAACTCGCGGGCTTTGAAGATGTGATTTCGGGGTGCATCGGACAGGCAAAAACAACAGAACTTTTACTATCCTTCACTACACTTTTAACAGCGAAAAACCGGAAAGACAAACCCAGTGTTGCCTGCAACTCAGAACCAACCTGTGTTTTGGTCACATATTGATACACCGGAAAATCATACAGTCCGTATACAGTAAATTTCCCCTTTGTAAAACTCAGCTGTGGCGTAAAGAATACTTTTTTGTATCCTGTCGCTTCCGGATCATAATTCAAATAAGCATACATGAGAATGTCTTTGTTCAATTGCATTTTATCCATCCATTCTCCCCTTAACTGTAGTGTAACGCCCAGTTTTTCGAAAAATGTTTTCCCGCAAACAAACCCACACTGGAAAAATCGCCAAGTTTTTCTCCAAGAGGGTTCCAGCCCTTTGTAATATAAAACGCATTTGCAAAAAAGCGCCAGTTCTTTTGAGGATAACCACGGAATAAAAACAAATAAAAGATAACGTCCTGTGCTCCTGATGTGAGTTGTACCGCCTGCGGGTTGGTGACATAATAGGTCATCCCGCTAAACGGTTCGACATTGCCTGTAGAGTCGTTGTAAGAACCAAGCGGAATTTTATAGCCAAGTCCTACTGTGACTTCCGTTCTCTTTTTTTCTTCGGTGAGATTGATGATATCATACCTTGGAAAAAGTATGAGGTCGCCGATTCCTTTACTTGAATATGTGGTTACGGGGTTGTTGTGTAATCCAACTTCTTCTTTTACAAAATAATTCCCTGTTTCAACCGACATTGTAAAATGCTTTGTCACGCCATAAGCAAGACGGAAATACTGATACGTGCTGTGGAAACGATCGAAATATTTCGCTGTATCCGGAGAGTCTTTTGAATAAAATTTATTTGTATTGATAAACTGAAAATTGGTGTTCAATTCCACCTGTCTCTCAAGCAAGACTCCTTGTGATGCTCCTCCCGCAATCGGACTGCCACTGCCACCTGCGCAACATTGCGCGCTTATATTTTGCCGGACATTTATAAAAAGCAAAAACAAAAGAATAAGATACCGGATTCCTGTTTTCTTACTTAGCATAAACAATAAAATTGAATTATTCGAATTTGTATTAAAAGTAAAATCTTCTTTACTTATCAGTGAACAATATTGATCTTTATCGTTTTTCCGCGAAACCCGTCGTTATACCGGATAAAATAAATTCCTGTTTTATAGAGTGAGAAATCCATCGGGATTTCATTTAGACCGGCAGAAAGCTGTCCGGAAAACAGGCTTGCTATTTGTCTTCCTTCTGAATTCATTAGATGGATGTCAGCAAAAGTTGTTTTTGAAAGTTCGCATTTCAATATTGTCCTTCCATGAACAGGGTTGCTTTGAACATTCAGCTGAGGAATGTTTGCGGAGCGTTCTTCGATATCAGTTGTGATCAATGCCGAATCAATCGCAGCCTGAAGTGATGGAATGTCAACTGTGTTTTTTCCAATATAAAAAACTTTATGAGCGATTCCTCCAAGCACAACAATCAAAGGCATGCCGGTAGTTTGATAGGGTGTCATGGAAATCGCTGCGTCAGAAAATATTTTCGCGTTGGTCAGGTGATTGGCATTGGCCCAACTCATCAATGAAGAACATGGAGTATCGCCGTAATCATCTGTCAGATAAAATCGAACACGGTCAGGTTGAGCTGTGTTGTAACTTTGCACAACATTGTATGTTGTCATTGATGGAGCCACGCAATTGATGCAAGGCATCACCCAACACAACACAATTACCTTCCCGGAATTTAATTCAGCAAACAAATCATGACTAGAGCCTGAACAATCGGTGCTGATAAAATTGACGGGGGTTTGCGAAAACAAGGGTGATGTAATCGCGATAAACAAGAGGGAATACAGGAGCTTTTTCATCTTTGTATTGGTTCTGGTTATGGACCTTCCCGGGAAATAATTTTCCCAAAAAATAATATTAACCTATTGGAAATGACCAACACATGACGATAGTCATCCCATTGGAATGACATTCCTGACCCCCTTGAAAATTGGTTTAATGAGGCGCTTTTTAGAAAACTTTCTTTGGGAAAACGTTAATTCGTCTGTATGGAAAAACGAATAGAATCCGGCCAAAACGAATGTCCGGCTTTCTTTTGTGTTTTCGTGAACTTCGGGGACCTTCCCTTATTTCACAACTTTTCGCACCATCGTTCCGCTTTGTGTTTTGACACGAATGAAATACACACCATTCGGGAGAAGCGTGGTTAATAGTTTTGTTTCAGTATTGAATTTTTCGAAAAAGATTTCTTTGCCGCAAATATCGATGAGCGATAATTCCGCGTTTTCGTTTTTGAGTTCCGAAGAATTCCATTTTACAACCAACTCATTGCTGAATGGATTTGGAAATACATCCAGCTCACCCGCCGTCGGATTGTTTTCATCAATCGCAGTGTTTATTCCTTCACAATATTTTATGATCCAGTAATCGCTGCTGTGATTCCAGGCGTCTTCTGTTTTATCACCTCCGGCGACTTCATTATCACTTGATACAATGAGATAACATTTATTGTCTCCCAGTTCCATGGCCAATCCGATTTCATTATGACCCATGGTGTACACTGTTTTTTCCCACTGCAAATTCCCCACAGAATCAATCTTGATTATCCAGGGTTGCTCGACACCGAGGTTGTTGTCACTTTTATCACCGCTTGCATTCGAATAGGATGTCGCGCCGAGAAGATAACCTCCGTCGGTTGACACGCGAATGCCTGAAAATTCATCTTCATTTCCGGAGCCTCCGAAATCTTTATCCCATGAAATGTTACCGCTTGTATCAACCTTGATAATCCAAAGATCGTATCCGCCCTTACTCGGCTGAGTTTTATCTCCGCTTATTCCCGCCACCGACCAGCCAGCGAGAAGATATTTTCCATCCTGCCCTCTTTCCATCGTCTGGAAATAATCGTCCTGTGTGCTGCCATAATCTTTGTCCCACAAAATATTTCCGGAAGCGTCGATGCGCACAATCCAGTAATCCATAAAACCACGATTGACAGTAGTTTTATTTCCGCTGATACCAGAGCGGCTTTGTCCGCTGAGGATGTATCCCTGGTTTCCGATTTCTTTCACAGTATAAAATCGTTCATACTCAGAACCACCGTATACCATGTCCCACTGTTTTACACCGAGGCTGTCGGTCTTGATCACCCAGAAATCTCCTATACCAAAATGTCCCTGCGTTTTATCGCCGCTCACACCGGAGCGTGAATCTCCACAGAGCAAATATCCTCCGTCGCGTGTTTGGATCACTGTTCGCATTTCATCATCATCAGAACCGCCGAAGTCTTTGTCCCATTGAACATTTCCGTTTGCATCTACTTTCACGATCCAATAATCGACTCCACCACGGGAAGGCTGAGTTTTATCGCCGCTGACAGGAGAATCAGATCCTCCACCAAGTATATAGCCACCATCAGACGTGGGAGCGATCGACACAAAGTGATCATCGTCGTCTCCGCCGATATCTTTCTCCCAGACTTTGTGTCCTCCGGTATCAACTTTCACGATCCAATAATCGAAAGCGCCTATTCCATGAATGTGTGTTGTCTTGTCTCCTGAACTGTCAGATGCTGTTTTTCCCGCGAGAATATATCCCTGATTTGATGCAGGACAAAAACTCATAAGGTAATCTCCGGCAGATCCTCCGTAGCGATGATCCCAGACCCGCGCCCATGACAATTGTGCAAAACTGACGTTTTGTTGAATCAATAAAAATAAGAGTGTGATTTTCCAGGAGGTTTTCATGTGTCTTTTTTTTAAAACAATGCACTGCAATGTTTGCAGTGTTTTGACCGTGATTATTCTGAATTTCCGGAATGCCCCCTGGCCATTCCGCGGTTTGAAATCAGATGAATAAAGATAAAGAAATTTATTTTACAGATTCAATTTTATTTTTTTGAATTCTGCTTTTTGACTCAGGAAAATACAACCGAATTAGCGTGTAGGAAAATTGATTCAATTATAAATTTTAACCTTCCAGTGGACGGTACGTCAGCAATACTGTCCCGCTCTTAAATACTCTTGATGATAAAAGTTCCAGATCCATCTTGGAATGAATGTTCTTAAATATGGGTGTGCCTTTCCCAATGACAACCGGATCGATCATAAACTGGTATTCATCGATCAGTCCGGCCTCCGCGAATTGTGTGATGATGCTCCCGCTTCCAAGAATGGTCATGTCTTTGCCGGGAATTTTTTTGAGTTTACGGATTTCCTCAACGATATTCTCTTTAATCAATCGTGTGTTTTCCCAATCCGCTTTGGTAAGTGTTCTGGAAAAAACAATCTTATTTGCATTGTTCATCCCCGCAGCGACAACCGGATTATTTTCTCTCGCCATCGGACTGGGCCAATATCCCGCCATCATCTCATACGTAATCCGGCCAAACAGCAGTGTGTTGCCGCGTTTCATGTTTTCCGCTGAAAATTCGTTTTCTTCTTTTCCATGTCGGTGCCAACTGATATCATTACCCGGACCTTTGTAATATCAGTCGAGAGTGATGAAGTTGAAGCAGGTTAGTTGGGGCATGGTTTAGAGTTGTGAATTATGAATTATGAATTAAAAAAAAATGAAAAATTGGCATGAAAGAAATTTATAAAATATATTTCTCGTCCTCAAACTATTTCTTCTTCTTCTTCGCTTCATCCTCCTTCACTCTGTATCTGACAATATCCTTCACCAGTTTCACAGGAATGGGTTTACCATGAGGGAACTGAATGGTGCCTTTGCTTGTTTGATAATCTCCGATTTGTTCGGCGAGGGCTTTGAGGACTCCGGATGTGGGATAAAAACCGATGTGATTTTTTGAGGCTGCAAAATAAACCAGGACACCATTTTGTCGAAAGGCGGGCATCTGGTAACTGATACACTCCTCCGCTTTCGGAGCAGCTTTGCGAATGATTTCACGAAGTTTTTGCAATGCCGGTTGAATTTCTTTCGCCTGCAATGCGATGTATTCGTCGATTGTGCTGAATGGAAGTTTCTTTTTACCAATCATGTGAATGAATGTTGTAGTGAAAAATAATTTCCGTTTAACGTTCAGGCTGTCGCTGTCTCTGCCTTCATTATTTTGTGATGATAAATATAAGACAATGCTCCTGTAAGAATAATCAAACTCATAAACCCGCCAGCCGCGATACCGCCGCCGATGTAGAGGAGAGAATACATCGCTCCGATCAAATCAAACATCAAACCTGCATAAGCCCATTCTTTCACTCTTGCAAATCCGGGAATGAACAATACGAGAGCGCCGAGAATTTTTGCTACACCAATAAATGGAATGATGTACAAAGGGTATCCCAGCTGATCGTGCATCAGTTGAACCGCATCGGCACTGTTAAGTGCATCAGGAATCGCGGAGAAGATCATAAATCCGCCGAAGAGAATGGTAAAAATCCAATAAAGGGTTTTTGTTTTTTTCATTACGAGAGGTTGTTTTGTTTTTGTGGCTTCGCGAAATGCAAAAGCCAGTGGTTTCCGTATTTATCCGTCAGGTCTCCGAAGACCGCACCAAAGAAAGAGTTTTCGAGCGGGTGCTCCGCTTTTCCTCCTTCGGAGAGTTTTGAATAAATCCTTTGGATCTCTTCTTCGCTGTCGCAATCCAGCATCAGCGACACCGCGTTGCCTTTGATCAGTCCGGAATCTCCAACCATGTCGGAGCCCATCAACATCAATTGACCTTTGATTAGTGTGGAATGAAGAATCGATTGCTTCATTTGCTCCGGCATTTTTTCCGAAATGGGTGATTCGCCGATGGTCTGAATGCTGAGCTCTCCGCCCAGACAGTCTTTGTAAAAATTCATCGCCTCGCGGCAGTTGCCGTTAAAGGTGAGGTAGGAATTGATTTTCGACATGTGAATTTAAATTCTCAGGCCTCCTGCAATTTTGCAATATCGAATTTTCTCATCTTGAGGAAGGCGCTTGTAACTCTTCCCGCTCTGGCCGGATCACTCATGAGTTGTGGAAGAATTTCCGGAATGATTTGCCAGGAGATTCCATAACGATCTTTCAGCCATCCACACATGCTCTCTTCTCCGCCTTGCGTGAGATTGTTCCAGAAATGATCGATCTCTTCCTGTGTCGCACATATCACCTGCATGGAAATCGCTTCGGTAAATTTGTATAGCGGTCCGCCATTGAGCGCAGTGAAATGCATTCCATCCAATTCAAATGCAACTGTCATCGCGGTGCCTTCCGGTTTTTGGTGAAATTCAAATCCTTCTTTTCCATAACGACTGACGGAATTGATCTTCGCGTTTTTGAAAAGCGAAACATAAAATTTCGCTGCTTCTTCGGCATCGCTATCAAACCAAAGACATGGGGTAATTTTTTGTCGGCTCATTCTTTCTTCTGATTAATTTGATTCAACATGCTTTTTAAAATTGTTCAGAATCATTTGCCATCCCGTCCTCTGCATTTCCAGGGAGTTTTCATTTTCCGCGTCAAATGTTTCCAACACTTTAGTCTGGTTGCCGTTTGAAATAAAAGTGATTTTCACAGTCCGGTTATCTCCCAGTACATAATCAATTTTTTCGTGCTGCTTCACTTCCGTGTAAACGCCGCCAAAATCAAAACCGAAACTGCCGTCCTTCGCTTCCATACGTGAAAGAAATTTTCCGCCAACACGCAGATCGTTTTCCGCATGTGGTGTGTGCCAGTCGTCGGACGCGTTATTCCATTTGACAATGTGTGCCGGTTCGGTCCAGTATTTCCAGACTTTTTCCACAGGTGCCTCAATAAGTGCTTCGATTGTAATTGCTGTTGTTTTGTTAGTTTCCATTGTTTTGTTTTTTAGGGGTCTGGGTATACATATATATATGTATCGAAATGCCGTCTTAGAACAATGCAAAGATGAACCAAGATTCTAAAATTCCGAGCAGGCATAAACGACATCCTTAGGGGTTGATAACGACAGGCTTCTTGTCTATCTTGCGGGCATGAAAAATGTCCATATCATCGTTCCGGAAACGGCTGTTTTAGAGGCAATTGCAGATCCTCATTACATGTTTAGTGCTGCCAATGAGTTCTTCAAAGCGGCCGGAAAGGCTCCTCTTTTTAATGTTCATCTGGTTGGATTAAAAAAAGAGGTAAAACTCCTGAATAATCTTGTTTCTGTACATCCCGATTTGCAGCTGAAAGACGCGAAACATCCGGATATCATCTTCATTCCTGCGCTAAGTGGAGATTTGAAAACAGCTGTTGAACTGAATAAAGAGTTCGTTCCATGGATCGTTGATCATTATCACAAAGGCGCTGAAGTTGCTTCGCTTTGTGTCGGAGCATTTTTACTGGCTTCAACAGGTTTGCTCGATGGTAAAAAATGTTCCACTCACTGGCTTTCCGCGAATGAGTTTCGTGAACTCTATCCTCAAGTTGAACTGGTGG
This sequence comes from Bacteroidota bacterium, assembly GCA_016720935.1. Classification (NCBI taxonomy): domain Bacteria; kingdom Pseudomonadati; phylum Bacteroidota; species Bacteroidota bacterium. The sequence continues at coordinate 93,161 of JADKJP010000002.1, read as the reverse complement.
ATGGCAGTATTATATCCGATGAGAACAGAATTTATTCCAGTGGTGGCGCGAATTCGTACTGGAATCTTTTGTTGTATCTGCTCGAAAAGTATACCGATCGTGAAACAGCGATTCTCGCGTCAAAATTTTTCGCCATTGATATTGACAGGGACAGTCAGTCGAAATTCATGATGTTCCATGGACAAAGAAACCACAAGGATGAAGAGATAAAAAAGATTCAGGATTACATCGAAAATAATTACAAGGAAAAAATTACCATTGATCTGCTAGCGGAAAAAGTATCGTTAGGAAAAAGAAGCTTTGAGCGTCGTTTCAAAAAAGCGACGAACAATACTGTTGTCGAATACATCCAGCGTGTAAAAATCGAAGCAGCCAAAAGAAGCATGGAAACCAGTCGGAAAAATATCAGCGAAGTAATGTACGATGTCGGCTATACCGACACCAAAGCCTTCCGCGACGTCTTCAAAAAAATCACCGGACTAACACCGATCGAATACAGGAATAAATACAATAAGCAGGATGTGATGAAAAAATAAATGGAACTATCGATTCCTATTCCACATACACTCACACCCCACACCACACTCTCACTCTACTCATTCTTCGCTGACAAATAAAACCCAAGCTTCAACAGCAATTGTGATTCATTTACCTTGGTGGTAAAAATTTCGTTAGCCGGATTGGGCAGGTTGGGATTTGCGTTGGTCGGCATGAAGTTCACATTTACATCTTTTCCTTCCATCATTTCCCAGTACAAACCGACATACATTCCAAATCGGCCGCCGACAAAAACAGTAGGGTTAATAAATGGATTGTATTTCACCTGAATCGCGTTGGATTTGACGGGATCATTTTTGCTTTTATTTATTCCTCTGTTCACACCACCAATGATAAAGAAGGCTGCTTTGCCGCCGAGATTTGCGCGGGCACCAACATTTATTCCGTATAAAAGTTTCCAGGTTCCTGACATAGTCGAGGTGGCATATTGCCCGGTTGGAATTTCGGTTTTATAAGTAGTGTATCGTGGTGCAAAACCAAGTGTGCGCATGGAGAAATTAACTCCGGCGAAAACCGGACTTTCTTTGATCACCCAGGAGGACGTGACGTCCAAAATATGATTATTACTCAGTCTTGCGACTTCATTGATCTGGTCGCCGCTGATAAATTTCATGTTATTTACTTCTCCAGCTGAAAGCGGATCGAGATAGGTATTGAAGTCATAATAATTGCCATCCTGACTAGCCAGATTTATGAGTCGTCCAAACATATAAACAATGCCTTCAAGGTTTGCGCTGACAACATGTTTTTCCGCGGATTCAAGAAATTTTATTTCCGCGTTGGTTGTTGTCCTGTAATCTTCGAGGTTGACTTTTACTTCGTTTGTATTCGCGTCCTGTAAAGTATATAGGCCTGTGACATTTGTTTTGTCATACATCACACCAATCTGAATCTTTTTGAAATGCTTTACATCCAGTTGGGCGTTTGCAGTCAGATGCAGGCACAATAAGGCAAACACTAAGAATAATGATCTCATAATGGGAATTTTGCAGCAGGGCTCCTCTTTTCCTTCTAAATTGAAGTGAAAATGGTGCTTTTTCAATCAAACGCAAATGTTAAAATAAATGTTGCGAAGGGATGATTGATAATATTCCGATTTCTTACATCAACCTCAATTAATAAAAACTCCCTTAGTAGAAACCATCGCCCCATTATCGCCATGCAGCTTCAGGAACACAATTCCCTGCTGCATAAAACTTTTTTCCTGATCACTCAGATTTAATTGCACGCGGGTTTTTCCTTTGGGATAATTTCCCTTTTGAATAATTTTTATTTGCCTTCCTGAAATATCGTGCATTGAAAGTGTGCCGTTCATTGCCTCAGGCAAATTAATTTCTATCGTCGTGTGATCCGTAATCAATGAAGGATATAATTTCATATTTGCTTTGTTCTCCTGAGAAGAAACGTTATTCACCCCCGCAGTGATTCCGAGATCATACTTATACATGGATCGTCCGTAGGTCGCGGCGTAGAGATGCATTGTCGGATAATGAATGCGTAAGTCCGTAATTGGAACGGTTGGTAAACCGGTTCCAAGAAGTTGCCAGTTACTTCCGCCTTCGTTTGTAAAAAATACACCAACATCTGTTCCGAGATAAAGCATCGCGTTGACGGTATCAATCACCAGATCGTTCACAGGAACATCCGGAAGATTTCCTCCGATATCATTCCAGCTTTGTCCGCCATTGTTCGTCATGTACACATGAGACATGTTGTCGTGGTAACGATATCCGGAAAGAGTAACATACACTTTTTGCGCATCGTGCGGATCTGCTGTAACACGTGTGACCCATCGCACCGGTAAGCCGATACTGATTTCTGTCCAGCTGGCTCCTTCATTGTTGGTGACCCAAACATGTCCGTCGTCTGTGCCGGCATAAATAACATTCGTATCAGCAGCGCTCACAGAAATGGAAGTGACGGTTTCGTACACGATGGGATAAGCTATCGCGACACCGGTATTCCCCGTAAGATCCTGACTGATTTGCGTCCAGTGCTGACCACGATCCGTTGATTTGTAAACATGATTAGACGCAAGATAAATTGAATTGGTGTTAATCGGATTCAATACAAATGGTGTGTTCCAGTTAAAACGATCCTGCGGGTCGATTCCCGTTAATCCGGAATTGATGTTGCCATATTGACTGGCGGCATACACATACGAAGGATCATTCGGATCAACGAGTACTCCAAAACCGTCTCCGTACCAGATGTCGTACCAGTCGTTGAAAGAACCGCTGGGTGTGGTCTGCACGCCATTGTCCTGTGCTCCTCCAAACAAACGCGAAGGATTTTGTTCATCCACTTCACAAGTATAAAACTGTGTGATCGGCAATGATTCATCATGCATCCAGTTGACACCACCATCGAAAGAGGTGTATAAACCACCGTCATTTCCAAGCAGTACAAAATCATGATTAAGCGGGTGAATGTAAACTTCATGTTGATCAACATGAACCATGGAAGACATCTGGTTCCAGGTTAATCCGCCGTCTGTTGTTTTGTATAAATCGAAATCAACAGCGTACACAATGTTCGGATCAGTGGGATCTACTTTTATACGTCCGTACCAATAGCCGAAATCACCGGCTGTTGGAGAAGAGATCGCCGCCCAGTTCGAGCCAAGGTCGATACTTTTATAAATAGAAACATTGTATCCGAATTCATCGGTAACTGTCGCGTAGAGAACATCCGGATCACTTTGAGAAATGGCGATGCCTATGCGTCCGGCATTGCCCGGAAGATTCAATCCTGAAGTCAGATTCGTCCATGAATTTCCCCCATCGAAGGAGCGATAAATTCCGGATGCGGGACCTCCGTAATGTCTGCGATCCGGTCTGCGCACGCGCGTCCACATACAGGCCCAAACCGTATCCGGGTTTTGCGGATGAACAACAACATCGATGGCTCCGGTAGAATCATTTTGAAAAAGTATTTGTTGCCAGCTGTTTCCTCCGTCTGAAGTTTTGTAAAGTCCGCGTTGCGGAGTGTCGCCAAACAAATCTCCCATCGTCGCGGCGTAGGCTATGTCAGGATTAAATGGATGAATGGCGATGCGTCCTGTATTGCGCGTGGAATCAAGACCAACATGTGTCCATTGATTTCCTCCGTCTGTTGATTTGTAAACACCCATTCCGTCATACGTCAGCGAACCGCCTCCGGCATTGGCTTCTCCGGTTCCCGCATACAAAATATCCGGATTGGATGGCGCGATCGCAAGGTCGCCAATTGAAAGTGACGGCTGGTCATCGAAGATCGGATTCCAGGAACCTCCGCCATCTGTCGATTTGAAAATTCCACCCGACGCGGCACAGAGATACATTGTCTGTAGTGATGACGCGTGCATTTCCACATCGGTGATCCGGCCACCGACATTCTGCGGACCGGCAAATTCCCAGATGTTTCTGTTGCCGGCACGACGCATTTGCTCCTGTTCGTTTCTGACATACTGAACAGCCCGACGGTATGCTGCATAATCCACATTACCGTAAGGATACATCCGCTGATTGATCAGCCAGTCGTTCATCTCTTCTTTGTCTTTCTTCCGTTCTGAAACTTCATGCCGGCAGGAACAAAGCACTATGCTGAATAAAAATAAAAGTGAAACAGGGCTATACACTCGATTCATGGGTCTTTTGCTTAATCTTTCAAACTTAGAAATTATTCAGCAAAGGTCTTCATATTTTACCGAATGATATAGTCGATTCGCCAAATTTTACAATTGGAAAACGTATTTTCTCAATCCTTTACAAGCCTTGAAAAATATTTTCCTTGTTCCGTCTGCAACTGAAGGTAATACAGGCCGGGATTAAATTTGTTTAAATCCAACGAGAAGTTATTTCCTGAGCCAACGGGAAGTTCTCTGAGGAGCAATTTTCTTCCGGAAATATCGAACAACTGAAGAAATGAATTTCCGATTGTTGATGGAATTTCAACGATGATTGAATTGCTAGTGGGATTTGGGTAAATGTTTAATTGTTGTTGTGCGGGTTTGAAAATCCCGGAAGTGGAGCCAAGGGTGATCGTATCGCAATGTGTACAAGGCTGCTGTGGTGAACCGCCCCAGGAAGTGTATTCGGCGATACATACAATATAACTTCCTGCCGAAGTGTACGAGTGCGGTTGTGAGAAATTGAAAGAAGATGTGGGAGGGTTGTTCACTTCTGTTATTTGAATTCCATCGCCAAAATCAACCTGAACACTGTCAATTGTAAAAAAAGGAGAAAGCGTTTCCGAATATTCGACGTTTACATCCAATCCGGATTCCGTATGATTGAAAGAACACTGGGCAAGGGTTCGTCCGGGTTTTGTGAAAATCAACAAACACAAAAGAAGTGGTAGTGCTTTATGCATAATATTATTTTTTTGTAAGATAAATAATTATCTCTCCCTCCTAAAGAAATAATTCAGGGAACAAAGTAAACTCATTCTAAAGGAATGGAAACAAATTCTCAAAACACATTTATTGTTTTGAAAAAAACTTAGCAATCTAACCCCGGGCGGAGCCATGCGTTGGATTGTGCGTCGGGGGCGAAGCACGGGAAAGGTGGTGGAAATGAAACAAGGGCTATCGTTCCAAAATTTTAAAAAAACTTTTTCAAACCTTCCCGGCTAAAATGATTGTGTGAGTTTCCTTCGCATCTCTCATAAGAGTGTATTCGACAAAGAATATTTTATGTTCAGTAAATCCGGATTTTTTAATCTGGCTTCTTAGCTCTTCCAGATTGTGATAATAAAAATAGGCGCGGTCTCCACTGCTTCCGGTTTTATATCCCGATTGACCGGGATCTCCTTCTACAAAACTGAGATACAAAATCCCGTCATTGTTCAACAAATAATTTGCATCACTAATCAATTGTGCACACTCCTCCGACGATAAGTAAGGCAGACAAAAACCGCATACGATTCCATCAAACTTTTTGTCTATTGAGCGGATTTCTTTGCAGTCCATCTCCCTGAAGCTCGCGTTGGGAACATTTTGTTGCGCAAGACTTATCATGTTCGATGCATAATCAATTCCAAGTAACTTGAAATCGGGGCGCTTCGATAAAATATATTTTGAAATGTTTCCCGGCCCGCAACCAATCTCCAAAATCTCAGCATTATCAACATTTATCGCCTTGCAGAAAAAATCATAGCTCTCGTTGTACAAATCCAGATCCATAAACTTCTCCTGATACAAAGCCGCGACCTTGTTCCATGTTTCAAGAGTTTCCTGATGATGATTCATGTTTGAGGCTTTTAATGCCAAATTTACAAAGATAAACTGCACCCCCCCCCCCCCCCCCCCCCCCCCCCCCCCCCCCCCCCCCCCCCCCCCCCCCCCCCCCCCCCCCCCCCCCCCCCCCCCCCCCCCCCCCCCCCCCCCCCCCCCCCCCCCCCCCCCCCCCCCCCCCCCCCCCCCCCCCCCCCCCCCCCCCCCCCCCCCCCCCCCCCCCCCCCCCCCCCCCCCCTTCTTTTTTTCCCCCCCCCCCCCCCCCCCCCCCCCCCCCCCCCCCCCCCCCCCCCCCCCCCCCCCCCCCCTCCCCCCCCCCCCCCCCCCCCCCCCCCCCCCCCCCCCCCCCCCCTCCCCCCCCCCTTTTTTTTCCCCCCCCCCCCGGCCCCCCCCCCCCAAATTATGTTTGGTTCACGGAAATTAAGAATAATCCTAGCAAGGGCAAGTAATGAACAGAAACAAAGAACCCAAACCAAACCCCCTTTTTTTTTTTTTTTCCCCTTTTTTTTTTGAATTAAAACCACCAACCAAACTAACTAAACAACAACTAATAACTAACAACTAACCACTAAAATCTACCTCACCATCATCCGCCCAAAATAAACCCTCTCCCCTTCCATCATCAATTGAAGGAAATAAACACCGCTGGCCAGTCCATGAAGTTCCAGACGGACAGCATCGGGAGAAATCACCGAGGTTGGATATTGTTCCGAGTCCATTACTTTGCGACCGGCGTAATCGAACAATTCGTAGCGAAGATCTTCGATGTGCGCGGGTGGTGTGCTGAGCGATATGAGAAAAAATTCATTCGCGGGATTCGGATAGATGTGAACATCGGGAAACCCTCCGCGAACATTCATCACGCGATCAAGTGCTGAATAAGAAAATCTTCCGTCGTAATCGGTTTGTTTGAGGCGATAATACGAAAGTCCGTCCAGCGGATGTGGATCTATGGTCGCGTAATTACGGGTGACCGTGCTGTTGCCCGCTCCACGAATTATTTCAAGCGTTTCAAAATCCACACCGTTGGAGGACCGCTCCACAGTAAAGTAGTCGTTGTTAATTTCCGATTCCGTGATCCAGCGGATATCAACTGTTCCGCTTTTGTTGAGCGTCGCGTCAAAATACAAAAGTGTAATCGGCAATGGCGCGTCATTATCGACAAGCGCCCAATAACTGTTGTATTGCTGAACACCGGTGAGTGTAACCTGATTCATTAACGTATTCACATTGCCGAGAGGTTGTGCTGTCCAGGTGAAACCGTCGTTGCGTTGCGCGCGCAACTGCACTTCGCCGAGAGTATTGTTTCCGGTGTTCCATTCGATATCGCGATACGTAAACATCAGATCGCTTACAGGTTCTGTTGTATAATTCAGCGTGTTGATCAGCCACCAGCGATCGAGAACACGATCCGCGTTTTCTACACCGGCCACATTGACAATCGATGGCAAACCTGTAGGCAATGGACGATTGTTCGGACTTAAAAAAGTATTTGTCGGATAGGTTGATGCCTGTATGCTTCCGTTTCCGCTTCCAGCTGTTGTGACCGAAAACGAAAGCGGGAGATAGTCTCCGCTTGCGATATTTCCAAAAGGAAATTCATACAACGAACCAGGCGCACCTGTTCCTGCATCCCATTGGATAATTCCATAGCCCGAAACAGGATCTGTTTCGCTTTGAATAAATCCGCTTGTACGTGTAATCGCTGTTGGTGAGGGATTAAGAATCGTCAGGGTCTTTGAATTCAGATCAAGTTTTTGTGAACCCAGGTCCAGTACACCGGAGGGGGACGGATATCCTCCTCCGGCGTTTGTACTGACCTGTAACGTTTTCACACCATTTCCTTGCAATCGCAGGTTGTTGAAAATAGTTGAAGACGTTCCACTGATGTTTTGTCCGTTACCATTGAGAATTACCGTGCCCGCGCTTGTTCCGAAGATGGAGTTTGCGGCATTGTTCACCCAGTCTCCGCTCAAATCAATGGTGCCTGAATTATTGATCACGGTACCGGCATTGTTTTGAACGCTACCCTTTACGGTGATTTGAGCACTACTTGAGATTGTAATGGAGACGTTGTTGTTGGTCAACAACTGAGCGAAACACTTGCTGATGCTAAGCAGGGAGAAAAAACAAATAAACAGACAAAACTTATTCATGGGGGAAAACTCTTTCTTGTATAAAAATTTGTTACTCTTCATAAAGTATCATGATCTTCACCGGAACAGATAAAACATTCGTTGAGTTCGCTGATGAATTGTAAACAACAACGTTTGTCGGGTCCACCCGAAAATCAAATTCATAACCCGCGTTGAAACTATGACGAGGATTGACATATCGTCCTGAAAGATATTCGGCAAGGATGTTCACCGATAATATTTTTGTTGATGTAAGCCCGTGAGCGATAGACACCGATCCTCCTTGCACAGCACTGGTGGTACCTGTGAGCTTGATCATTTTCACCTTGGGCGCATTGCTTCCAAGTTTTGTATAACCGTTTACTTCCAACTCTGCCTGTGGTGCTGTAACTCCTATTCCAACCTTGACCGCATCCACTCCTGTTCCTCCAAGCACCATGCTGTTGTTCGCAGTCACATTGGCGTTGTATCCAATCGCTGCGGCCTTGGTCAGTGTAGGGCTTCCTTGTGAATTATATCCGAGATAGGTATTGAAAGTGCCTGTTGTGTTTGCGTTTCCTGTGATGTAACCTATAAAAGTGTTTCCGCCTGCAGTAGTATTATAGCCGCTTTGATTACCAACAAAAGTATTTGCTGTTGCCGCTCCGGAATTGTAACCCGACTGGTATCCCATGATAGTATTCGCGTTTCCTCCGGAACCTATCAAGACGGCATTGGAACCAAAATAACTGTTGTAGCTTCCGGTTGTGTTTGAATTTCCTGCACTCCCTCCCACCATGGTATTTCCTGCGCCTGTCGTTCCCTGGTTTCCGCAGTATGCGCCTAGATAAGTGTTGAGCGTTCCGGTTGTATTACTTATTCCGGAAGAGGTTCCCACAAACGTATTGCTAACACCGCTAGTATTCTGCATTCCCGAATTCGTCCCGTAAAAAGTATTGTTGCTCGCGGTGTTGTTCATCCCGCTCTGAAAACCACTGAAAGTATTGTTGTTCCCTGTGGCGTTTTGTCTACCGGCATCTGTGCCTACATACGTGTTCCATGCTCCTGTAGTATTGAACTTTCCGGCAACAGCGCCAAGAAATGTGTTGCGGTGACCGGTCGTATTATTTTCTCCTGTACTTACTCCGGCAAAAGAATTCCAGTCGCCCGTAGTATTGTCCATCCCGCTTTGAAACCCGATCATCGTGTTGTTCGATGCGGTGGTATTCGCGTAACCCGCGTTTCTTCCAATAAAAATATTGTTCTGTCCTGTTGTATTCGAAAGTCCGGATTGCGATCCGAAGAATACATTGTATGAGCCTGTGGTCAGGCTGGATCCTGCTATAAAGCCGAAGATGCTATTGGAACTGGCTGTATTGTTAAACCACGCGTTACCGCCGGCATAGTGTCCGAAGAAACTATTTTCAGAACCGGTAGTTAAATCAGTACCTGCATTGGATCCAACGAGACAATTGTAATTGCCGGTAGTTATATCTCCGCCTGCACCGTATCCAAGGCCAACATTATTTCGTCCGGAGGTATTTTGTAAACCGGCATAGGTTCCCACAAACGTGTTTTCAAATCCGGAGGTATTATTCTTTCCGCTGTTCGCGCCAATGAATGTATTTTCATAACTCACGTCAACTTTACCTGACTGGTAACCAACATAGGTGTTAAGGTTAGAATTGTTCTTTGCTCCTGCGGAATCGCCGATCGCCACATTCCATTGCCCGGTAGTTGCAAGCGAACCCGCGCTCCTTCCCAGAAATACATTTTGCTTTATATGATCGATTCTTCCGGCTTTTGTATTGTTCACGCGAAAGCTAAGAGGAATGTTATCTGTTGTGCCTAAAAAATTTGTTCCATCAACAGTTCCCGCATTGCCCGTGATGCTCCAGCCTTTGTCGGACCCAAGCAGTTGTCTCCAGGTGATTCCGTCATAGTACCAGAAACCAAACGCGTTATCGGTCTGGTAAACGATCATCCCTTTTGCCGAAGCGTCGGCTACAGGAAACATTGCTATACGTTGTGCTTCTGTAAGTCTTGGCGTAAGGAGACCTTTGTCTGAAGCTGTCAAATCGAGTAGCGCCTTGGTGTGTGGTGAAGGATTGTTGACACCGACATTCTGCGCGAAGACCGGAAGCGCGATTAATAATACAATGACGGTCAATACAATCATCATGAGCATCAATTCGAGTCCTGTGGTCCTTCGGATCGATTGTTCAAAATCTGCTTGTGTTTCTGATAAACGGGGTTTGTTAAGCATGGACATGTTGAATGAAAATGTTGATTTTGGCTCAAACATAATGTGTGTATCTCCCCTTTTTGTATGGAAATTAGAAAGTGGCGGAATGACTTAGCAATTGGCAGATTGTCTGAGAATCCGGTTTTTTATTACGAAAGATTCTGAATTAGAAAAAAAAACCAATTTTCTCAGGAAGTAGTGTACCAGTCTCGACGGGATCCACGGGTAAAACCAATTGATCAGCAGAGGTGCCGGATTCTCAGGAAATCTGCCAATTACAAATATTTCTCCTCCGGAAAAGTCAATTGTATTATCTTGCCTCTGATGTCGATGCAAAGTCCCTGTCCGGAAATATTCTGTCGCTTCGAATCGGTTTTGTTCACTACTATTCCATGAGCCTCTGCCGAAAATTTTTCATTTTGATTTTTATGGGCCTCACGTCCGGCTTGCTGTGTTATTCACAGCAAGCCGCTTATCCTGAAAAGCAATTTTATTTCCGGAGTATATTAACAGAGCAGGGGTTGTCAAACGGAAATGTCAACAATATTCTGAAGGACAAAAATGGTTTTCTCTGGATAGCAACCCTCAACGGACTAAATTGTTATGACGGTTCGCACTTTTTTGTGTGGAAGGCGGATCCTGCGAATCCTCAAAAATTATATAACGATGCCGTATATGGATTGTGCGAAGGGAATAACAATGAAATCTGGTGCTCAACAAATGCCGGTGTCAGCAGGTTTTTCAGGAACTCTGATACATTTAAAAATTATGAATTAAAAAATAAAGCGACCGGAGAACGTATCCTCGGCTCTTCGAATGAAATTGTTCAAACACGAAAAGGAGAAATCGTAACCTATTCTTTCAGTGGCATTTTTATTTATGATACTTTAAAAGATGCTTTTGTTCATTATCCGGAAATCCTTTCCGGAAAAACAACAACAAGAATGCCCGTTGTAAATAAGTCATTTCTGGAAGACCCTCTCCGGAACGGAATTTGGATAGGAACTTCCGATGGCCTGAAGTATTTTGATTTGGATAAACGTACCTATTTCAGTCATTACAACAATCCGGAGCGGCTTCCTCTTTTCAAAGATCATTATTCCGGTCCGATAACTCTCGACAAAAACAAGAATCTCGTTTTTGCCGATGGCGATGACCAGCGGATTTACACATATGACTTTTCCTCCCGTTCGCTGAGCTCTACTTTTCCCGAAAATAAATCCAATCAACCCTTGTATTTTGATTGCATTCTTTCAGATCGTTCCGGAAATCTGTGGATGAGTGTGGAAAATGAAATCGTGCTTTATCTGGAGAAAAACTCAGGTAGAACATTTATAATCAAACACGCGAATGAACGCAGTCATTCTCTTGCTGCCGATTATTTTCTTGACGCCCACCAGGACAGCTCCGGAACAATTTATATTGGTACGGTCAGCGGTATCAGTTACTTTAATCCGGAACATCAGTTTATTTCAGTTTATCCTTTTCCGGATTCAGTTTCTCATACACGACAATATTATATGCACCAGATGCTGAATTGTGACAAACAAAACAATGTCTGGTTCGCGCCATCGTATCAATACTTGTTGAAATTCAACACAGCAGAACAACGTTTCGAGGCGTATAACATTCTCGAAAATCTTCGAAAGAAAAAATCCGGAGATCTTCTGATTAATGCGATGGCCGCTGACTCTGATCGTTTGTTCTTCGGGTCTCTTGATGGAATTCAGGAATACAATGTTAGACAAGACAAGTTCAGGAAGCTGGATGTTTTTTCAAAAGCCGACAGTGTTGACGGAAAGTATATCTTCAGTATGCTGCTGACAAAAAACAAAAACCTTTGGTTCAGTAGTCATAAAAACGGATTGTTCTGTTACAACACTACGACAGGAACATACAAACACTATCCCAGAACCGTGACAGATTCTACTGGCATTACGGCTGATTACATCTATTCCATTTTGGAAGATCGTCGTGGAGTTGTGTGGTTTTGTACGGAAAAAAATGGTCTTGTTCGTTACAATGAAAGCAGCGACACATTCGAATATCCAATTAAAAAATCAGAACGAATTGATCAGGATGTATTCTACAGTTTCACCGTTGACGAAGAAAACAAAATTTGGGTGCTGAGTTTTTTGAGTGGCTTAAAAAAGTTTGATCCTCTTGCTGGACGTTTTGACACTGCTGCGCATTTCAAAGGCTTGTCAAATTTTCAATACAACCACGTATTTGCGGATCAACGGGGACGACTTTGGTTATCGTACTACTCCGAGTATTCAATGGTTGAATTAAAAACCGGTTTGGTAAAAAATTTCAATGTCGGTTTCGCGCGTACCAATAATTCTTATGCAAATTATTCATGTCTGCTTCCGGATGGCAGAGTCGCATCTGAGAGTCTTGGCAGTTTTTTAATTTTCGATCCGCTTGCCGAAAACCGACAACGCGTTCCTGTTACCATCAGTGGTTTTTCTGATGGAATAAATACAATTCCTTTTCTGAGTTCCGGTCAGGAAATCAAACTTAAATCCTCGCAAAATTATTTTACAGTGAACTTCGCTTCACTGAACCTTCTTGAAAACAAGGATGTCCAGTTCGCATACAAACTGGAAGGTGCCAACGACGAATGGGTATACTGCCGTAATCAGCAAACTGCCTATTTCACAAATGTGACCGGTGGCAAATACGTGTTTAAAGTAAAAATGCAAAATCCCGACGGATCGTGGACCGAAAGTCCTGCCGGATTGAAAATAGACGTTGCCAAAAAATTCTACGTGACTGTATGGTTCCGCCTTTTACTTGTACTTGTACTTGTGGCCTGTGGTATCTGGTATCTCCGTTTGTTCAGGAAGAAATTGTTGAAAAACGAAAGCGATAAAGCGATTGCATATTTCGCGAATTCATTACAGGGAAAAAGTAAGGTCGATGAATTGTTGTGGGATATTACCTATAATGTTATTACCCGGACTAACCTGGTTGATTGTGTTGTGTATTTACTGGATAAAGAAAAAAATGTGCTGATTCAGAAAGCTGCTTTCGGAAATAAAAACTCAGGAGAAAACTACATTCTGAATCCGATAGAGATACCTCTTGGAAAAGGAATTGTTGGAAGTGTTGCACAATCCGGAAAAGCGGAAATCGTGAAAGACACTTCCAAAGATCCGCGTTACATCACAGATGATTCCAAACGACTCTCCGAACTGGCTGTTCCGATCATCGCTGATAAAAAAGTAATCGGCGTGATCGATTCGGAACATCCGCGCAGGAACTTCTTTACTCGTCAGCATCTTGAGCTGTTGCAAACCATTGCATCCATCACAGCGACAAAAATCGTAAAAGCGCAACGTGAACTTGAAATTGAAGAAAAAGAAAAACGCCTTTCGGATCTTCGCAACCAAATCAGTTATACCCGTCAGCAGGCCTTACAGGCGCAAATGAATCCACATTTCATTTTCAACTGCCTCAATTCTATCAATGGTTTCATTTTACAGAATGATGTTGGTACCGCTTCCACTTTTCTGATAAAATTTTCCAAACTGATTCGTCTGATTCTTGAACACTCTAATGAAAAATCGATAACCCTGCAAAGCGAACTGGATGCGCTGAAACTTTACATCGATATGGAGGCTCTCCGTTTTGGTAAAAAATTCAGTAGCGAAATTGTTGTTGACACGGATGTGATGCCGGATGCTGTCAGAGTTCCTCCATTGATTCTTCAGCCATTTGTGGAAAATGCCATCTGGCACGGGCTTCTTCACAAAGAAAGTAATGGCAGGCTTACCGTATCGGTTCGACAGAAAGATGATTTACTCGAATGTGTAATTGAAGATAATGGTGTGGGCCGACAAGCCTCCGCCGAAGCAAAGCCAAAAAATTACTCGGGTCGAAAATCGCTTGGTTTAAAGCTTACAACGGAAAGACTGGCTCTTTTAAATAGTGAAGGAAATTCCGAATCCTGTGTACGCGTTGAAGATTTGAAAGACGAAAGCGGTGTCGCTCTCGGGACGCGGGTTACAATCCGGATTTCCCCGGGGAGCCTTTTTACGGATACAGGAAGTCCACACAAATGAAATAAGCAGAACGGATAAATTCTTTGAGTGAATAGAATAAATATAAATTACAATACAAAAAACAGGATGATACGTGCGATAATTATTGATGATGAACCACAGTGTATTGAAACATTAAGTATACTGATGAAAATGCATTGTCCGGAAATTCAGGTTGACGCTTCTTGTGAAAGCGGCGAAGACGGTATTCTTGCAATACAGAAATTCAAACCGGATGTTGTTTTCCTGGATATTGAAATGCCCAAAATGAGCGGCTTTGATCTGCTGGAAAAGCTCGGAACGATTTCCTTCCAGGTTGTTTTCACAACGGCATATAATCAATTTGCACTGCGCGCCTTTAAATACAGCGCGTTGAATTACCTGTTGAAACCAATTGACCCGGACGATCTCCGAGAAACAGTTTCCCGCATTCTCGCTCTGAAGCGCGGACCAATGAAAGAACAGTTTGATATTTTACTCAACAGTTTAAGACACAATGACAAGCCCACTCGCATCGCCCTGTCTACAGGAGACGGAATGGTGTTTGTCAACACGAACAACATCATGTATTGTCAATCGGAAAGTAATTACACGCATGTAAAACTGGTTGACGGAGAAAAATATCTGCTTGCAAAATCACTGAAAGAGTTTGAAGAAACATTGCCGGAGAAAGATTTCTTCCGGATTCACAACTCATTCCTCGTTAACCTGAACGAAATAAAAAAATTCGTACGCAGCGATGGTGGTTACGTGATCATGAATGATGGCACACAGGTTGGAATTGCAAGAGCAAGAAGAGAAGAGTTCTTCGCGCTCTTTGACAAATTCTGATGGATCCCCTTTGTAGAAAATCTGCCGGGCCCGCAAACTAACCCCTGGCGTAGCCATGCGCAGGGTTGAGCGTCGGCCGGCGAAGCAAGGGTATGGCGATTGTAAATCATCGTGCCGGATCGTTCCAAAAATATTTGTTATGCCTGGCTCTGCTCCGGCTCTTTCTTTCTGGCTTTTGTTTGCAACCAGGTAAATATGTCTGTCTGCGCGCGAACTTTCTTTCCGCTTTCGCTCATAACATATTTGTTGTCCTGGACTTTGTTAATGATGCGCGCTTTGGTGTTGTCTTGCAATTGTATGTTGATAAAATGCTTTAACTCTTCCTGCAAACGAGGATCAAAAATCGGAACGGCGACTTCGGAGCGATGATCGAGGTTGCGGTACATCCAGTCACCGGAAGCGATGTAAACTTTTTCTTTGCCCAGGTTGTGAAAAATGTAAATCCGGCTGTGTTCAAGGAATTTATCGACGATGCTGATGACTTCAATATTCTCACTCACCCCTTTGACTCCCGGAACAAGCGAACAAATGCCTCTGACAATGAGTTTTATTTTTACTCCGGCCTGGCTGGCCTCGTATAAGGTGGCGATCATTTCCCGGTCAACAAGGCTGTTCATTTTGAGAATGATTCCGGCTTCTTTACCGGCGCGCGCGTTTTCAATTTCATCTTCAATCATCGTGCTGAATCGTTTCCGGGTATTGAATGGAGAAACGATGAGATGTTTGTAGTGACCGGTTTTATAATTGTCTTTGTAAAAACTAAACAGTCTTTCTACTTCGGATGTGATATGCTTATCTGAAGTAAGAAGGGCGTGATCACTGTAAATTTTCGCGGTGTACTCGTTGAAATTTCCTGTGCCCACATGCGCGTAGTTCACCTGTTTGCCTCCCTCTGTTCTTGTAATCAGAATGAGTTTGCTGTGAACTTTTAATCCGGGAACCCCAAAAATTACCTCCGCGCCTTCTTCCTGTAATTTATTCGCGTAGAAAATATTTGTTTCTTCATCAAAACGAGCCTGCAGTTCAACAACGGCCGTAACCTGCTTACCATTCTTGATCGCGTTGATCAGCGTATTCACAAAGCTGCTGTTGTTCGCTGCTCTGTACAATGTCAATCGAATGGCGGTTACCTTGGGATCAATGGATGCCTCACGCAACAAATCAATGATATGATGAAAAGAATGGTATGGATAAGCTAGCAACACATCCATACTCTTGAGTATTTTGAACAAACTTCGTTGTCCTTTTAAATCAGGATGATCGATGGGCTTGATTTTCGTGTAGCGCAGTTCTTTCCGTCCTACATTCGGAAAGGTGATGAAGTCTTTGAAGTTATGATAGCGTCCTCCCGGAATCAGGTGTTCTTCGTTAAACAATTTTATTTTCCGGAGAATAAAAGCAAGAAGATTTACGGGAATGCTCTCATCATAAGCCAGCCGGACAGGGTCTCCTTTTTTTCTTTGCTTGACACTTTTTGAAATTTTCTCGACATAACTTTTGCTCACGTCACTGTCGATGTCGAGTTCCGCGTCTCGCGTGAGTTTAATGGTATATGCCTGAATAGAATCGTAATCAAAAATGGAAAAGATGTCATCGAGACAAAACCGGATGACATCGTCAAGCAAGATAATGTGTCGTTTGTCGTTTACGGATGGCAATACAAGAAACCGTGAAATAACATCGGACGGAATTTCAATGAGAGAATATTTATCCTTTTTACTTTTGTCTTTTCTTCCCAGTACAATCGCGAGATAAATGCTCTTGTCTTTGAGATAGGGAAATTTCGGAGAGGAGTCGATCATGATAGGCACCAAAAACTGGTAAACCGTTTCATGAAAATAATTCCGGACGAAAATGCCCTGCTCCTTTGTCAGCTGTTGCTCGTTGATGATGGAAATATTTTCCTTCTCGAGCTCGAGGAGAATTTCGGAATATACTTTTTCGAATTTTTTTTGTTGGGCGACAACGGTCTTCTGAATCTTCTCGAGGAGTTCTTCAGGGTCGGTACCCAAAAGATCTTTTCCTTTCTTGCCCCATTTAGTCATACGTCGTATGGTGGCGACGCGTACTCTGAAAAATTCATCTCTGTTGCTGGAAAATATTCCCAGAAAACGTAATCTCTCTAAAAGTGGAACGGTAGGGTCTTCCGCTTCCTGTAACACTCTTGCATTGAACGATAGCCAACTCAGGTCGCGATCGATCAACTCTACATTTTTTCTTCCCATAAACCACCAATACTCTTTCCTTTATTTTTTCTTCGCAACGACGGCCTTTTTCGCCGGAGCTTTTTTCTTTTTTGCGACAGCTATTTTTTTCGCGGCAATTTTTTTGGCGTCCTTATTCTGGACCTTCAAAAATTTCTTCGCGATATTCTTGCTGTGCTCTTTTAGAAATTTACGGATTTTTTTTGTTGTTTTCTCGTGCTGTGGGTGGAGAATCCCTTCCATGGCTGAAAGCAAGGTGGTTTCAAGTTTTTTTCTATCCTCTTTATTCATGTTTATAAAGTTAAGACCTGTATCTGATCAGGGGTATGATGAATGTTTGTGACGGAGAACTATCCTTTGTTACTCCGGGTTGTTAAAAGAACCAAATATTCAACTTTCTTCGGTAATTTCAATCGCTTTTAAAAGCTTAACACAATGTTAACCAAACGTTTACACTTCCTTTAACATCTTAGGGAAAAGATATAGGGTTTGGGTTCCCTTTGCTTCGCGGATTTCTGACCAACTTTCCACATCCAGGCTCATTCCCAGAACCGCGCAAGTCGACATCTCTTCCAGTTGATTGCCCAGAAAATATGGAACGATTTCGCTGATTGTAAAATTGTGTGCAAAAATCATCAGGCTATGAGTTTCGTTGGACACTCTGGAGATTACTTCCAGATAATCCTGTACACTGGTTTCATACAGTTGTGATTCAATCCGGATTTTTTCAACCGGATAGCCAAATTTTCTCGCAAAAATCAAGGCGGTGGTCATGGCCCTTACTGCCGAACTACTGATGAACTGCTCCGGCACCGGAATACGATGCAGCAATGTTTTACTCATCAGATGGGCATCACCGTAGCCGCGTTCATTCAGTGGGCGGTCAATATCCGGCAGATCAGGCTGAGACCAGCTGGATTTGGCGTGACGGACGAGATAAAGGGTTTTCATGGATTGCAAAGGTAAGCTTACCGAGCTTATTCCGCTTTAAAATATGCTGCAATTGTTTACATGAATTTAGCAATCCCTTAATTCTGCATGAATACACGGAAGATACTTTTACAAAAAAATTAAACGCATGTCTGTTGCCAATCCCCGATTTACAAATCTGACAGCTCTCGGCACTCTTCTCTTCCGCCAGAATGATCCTTTTAACAATGTGTATCTGAACAAAGGAACATATCATGACGCCGTACATTTCTACCAGGCCGATCCGGATCCGGAAGAGAATAAGAAAAAAAGGAAAACTTCAATCACGGCAAATTTGAAAAGAACATTCTTAAAAATCATCTACAGAACGTATTTGCTGGTTTGGTTTTCTCTGTATTTCAGTATCAGTATGATCGTTCGATTCATCCGATAGTTCCAAAAAAACCAAAATCAACATGAACACACTCAACCACTCCTTGTCGACACCTGAAGGCATCACAAAAAAATTTATTTCCCGGGAATTCTCCTACAAGTTGTCCCGGTTTCTTGATCCCTCAAAATATGAAGCTGTTTGTGATGGAGAGCTTGATGTTTTTAATTCCCCGGGACAAGAGTCGGATATTGTCGTTTACGGAAAAGAAAACGGATTTATGCCCGTAGTCGCAATAGAGATTTGCAATAAAGCGGATCTTCCTGAAATGTCTCGCTTCGCGCAAAAACTGATCCGTTCCTTTTCACTAAAAGAGTTTTTTCTCTATGCATTGGATGAAAAGCGCTGGTACCGTCAGACTCCTTCGTCCGCAGAAAACACTTCATCCTGTCGCTCTGAATCCCTTTCTCTATCCTTTGATGAAGCCCTGACTCCGTTTCCTGTCGGGTTGTAATGTCGTATTCTTCTTTTTTGCTTTACCAGCCATCATCCCCCCGATGATGGTTTTTTTTCTACTTTTCTGAACAATTAATTCTGCAATACATATTTAGCCCAAATGCTTCGGATCCGATTACAGCAAATCAAACGTTCTTTTTCAGGACTTCCGGTCCTCTACTGGCTGGTTATTGCCACTGTCGTGCTGTATGCTATTTATGGTTTAAATTTAAAAATGAATGATTATTCATTTTCCATCGTTGTAATGTTTTCCTGCCCGGTTTTAATCGGGTCCCTGCATTTAGTCCGGAGTGACCATCGCTTTTTGAATATACTCAGCCCGCGTCCCTGGAAAATTTATCTCAAAGAATATTTCGCGCTCCTTCTCCCCTTTTTTCTCTTGTTTCTCTTTCATCAATATTGGTCACTTTTCCTGTTCACTATTTTAGAATTGCTGTTGTTTATCGGGATTATCAGCCTTGTTCCTGTGCGTTCCAATAGTGCAAGGACTTTCGCATTTGTTCCTATACGATTCACTACACTAATTCCTGTACCCGGCTTCGAGTGGCGAAGCGGTTACAGACGCTGGGGATTGCAAGTGTTGCTTTTTTATTTGCTTGCGATCGGGCTTTCGTTTCTGCCTTTTGCAGGCTTATTTATTCTTGCGTTTCTGACATTCGTGATCAGTGGTTTTTATACGAATGGAGAATCTTTGGCAATTCTGAACGCGGACCCTCTTGAACCGGCAATCTTCCTGAAGAAAAAAATTCTCCGACATTCCAAATTTACAAGCTTCTTCTTACTTCCGGCGCTTATCATCTATCTGTTTCAACATCCTGAACACTGGTATATGGTCCTGATCGCCTGGTGTGTTTACATGATCAATATATTTTACTTTATCACCTTAAAATATGCGCTGTATCGTCCGGACAAAAAACTTACCGCGGATTCGATTTGGGTTGCCTTGTTGTTCGCGTCCACATTAATTCCATTTTTGTTTCCGATTCCGTTAATTGTTGCAATACGTAATTATTCGCTTTCAAAAATTAATCTGAAAAATTACCTCGATGATCACTCTTGAAAACGTGAATGTAGCGTATGGGCCGCACGCGGTTTTGAAATCGCTCAATCTAAATCTGGAAGAGGGAAAAATTCATGGGCTCGTCGGATTAAACGGCTCAGGGAAAACAACACTGTTAAATGCCTTGTATGGATTTGTCAAACCTGTTTCAGGAAAAATTTCCAGATCCGGCGGGGGCCTTTCACGAAAAGAAATCGGGTTACTTGAAACACAAAATTATTTCTATCCGCTCATCACCGGAAGAGAATACCTTTCCATTTTTCCTTCCGGGAAAAAACTATTTGTGCTCGAAAACTGGAACGCGATCTTCTCTCTTCCCCTGGATGATTTGATTGAAACATATTCGACGGGGATGAAGAAAAAACTTGCTTTGCTGGCCGTCTTTAAACTTGACCGGGATATTTATCTTCTCGACGAACCCTACAACGGCCTTGATCTTGAGTCAACCACCGTCTTAAAATTGCTCCTTGATGAATTTCGCAAACAAGGAAAAACCGTAATCGTGACTTCTCACGTCTACGAAACCCTGGTTTCTGTTTGTGACTTTATCCATCATCTCGAAAATGGCATTATTGCCGGTACTTATCAAAAGGAAACATTCGAATCTCTCGGCACCCTGCTCCGAAAAACCGTCGAAGACCGCTCCTCTGATCTCATAAAACGAATCTTCACCTAATTCGTGCATTCGTGGCAACCCCAAAAAAATTCGTGCATTCGTGGCAATAATAATAAACACCCAAGGCCCGCTAATTCGAATCTCTCGGCACCTTGCTCCGAAAAACAGCCGAAGACCGCTCCTCTGATCTCATAAAACGAATCTTCACCTGATTCGTGCATTCGTAGCAATCCCTAAAATTCGTGCATTCGTGGCAATAATAATAAATGCCCAAGGCCCGTTAATAAGCTTTCCCATAGAACGCATTTCCTCAAAAATATTCCCCGTATTTTCATCGGACGAATAAACGTGAACGACCTCAGTAAAAAAACCGACCTGGAGCTGGTCGCCCTGTACAAACAAGGCGAAAAAAACGCTTTTGGTCTGCTTTTCAAGCGCTATACACATCAACTCTACGGTGTTTGCCTCAAATACCTGAAAGATCCCGATGAATCCAAAGATGCCGTCATGAACATCTTTGAAAAACTCCAGCAAGATCTTTTCAAACACGAAATCTCGTTTTTTAAGTCCTGGTTGCATGCCGTCGCCCGAAACCACTGTCTGATGATCCTTCGTGGCCGAAAAGGAATTTACCATCAGCCCATGGAAGACGAGGTTTCCGGTCTTGAGGTTGTGGAAATGCATGCGATCTGGCATCCCGATGACGCTGCCGACAAAGAAACCACCTATAAAAATCTGGAAGAGGCAATAAAAAAACTGAAAGACGAACAGCGAATATGTATAGAGTTGTTTTACCTTCAGGAAAAATCTTACAAAGAGGTTGCAGATCAAACGGGTCTTTCCATGCTGAATGTAAAAAGTCATATTCAAAATGGAAAACGTAATTTAAAAATCATTCTGGAACGAAAAGATGGACGATAAGCTACATACATTTCTGGACTCCGGGCCTTGTCCCGATCACGAAACGCTTATTCGTTACGCGAGAGATCTTTCTTCGCCGGAAGAAGCCCGTGAAGTTGAGCTTCATCTTGCCGGCTGCCCGCTCTGTTCCGATGCTGTTGACGGTTTCATGATGATGGATTCCGAAACAGATGTGTCCGCCGATATCGCCGAACTGCACGCCCGTATTGATGCGGCAATCGTGGAAAAAGAATCCCGCGTTTTTTCATTCCGGCCATACATGCGACTTGCGGCTTCGCTTGTTTTTCTCTTTGTTTCTGTTGGTGCGCTTTACCTTTTTCTCCGTTCAGAGAAAAATAATGAGTCAGAAAAAGCAATCGCGAATGCTCAGCCAAAAATGGATTCTATTTCTCCGTCAATGGTTCCGGCAGCAGCGGAAAGTGATCAGAAAACCATCGAAGACAATGAATCAAAAACTGTTGTCGCGAACAATTTTAAAGCAAGTAAAGATGCAAACGGAGCTGGTCAGGATGCATCAGCGGCATCCGGATTTTCTTCTCTTGAAAAAAGAGCAATGCCGGCGCCGCCTGAGCTGAGTCGTTCTGGCAACGGAGCCGCATCAGTGGAAGAAATTACGATGAGTGACAAAAAAGGAATTGTTGATGCAAGAAACCTGTCGGACAACATGCAACACATTCCGGAAACAAAAATTCCAAAACCATCCGCTACTGTTGAAACCAAACAAGCTGACGAAGCGGCATCGGTGCGAGAAAATGAAGCTCTTGATGCTAAATCTGTTCAAACAACGGCCACAGGTTCAGCTGTAAGGGATGATTCAAAGACAAACGAACTAAAGTCGATTTCTGTACCCGGTAAAGAAAGTGAATACAAAAAAAAGGAGGCGCTAAGTTCAAAAGATATCCGACAGGAAGATTTTAGCGATGCCGTTCGCTACTACGATCAAGGCAAATATTCCCGTGCGCTTTCTCTTTTCAACTCAATTGCCAAAAGCGATTCTTTGAGGGCTGACGATGCTAACTGGTTTCAGGCATTGATTTATTTAAAAATGAATAAGCCCGAAAAAGCCCGACCACTTCTTCAGTCGCTCTCTGCAAAAATTTGTCCTCGTCAGTTAAGCGCCGACTCTCTCCTCAAAACACTGAATTGATCTTCCGGATCAAAGTGGCCAGTAATACGGAATCAGCAACATCAGAACCGCCATCAATAGAATTGTCAGGATTCCTCCTGCTTTGAAAAAATCAATGAAGCGGTATTTTCCAGGACCGTAAACCAAAATACAGGATGGTTCAAATGGGGTCACCAATGAAACTGACGCGCTCAACATAACAGCTATCGCGAATGTTCTTGGATTCACTTCGAGGTGTCTTGCTGTTTCAATGGCGATAGGTAAAACCACAAGTGCCGCGGCCGCATTAGACATTGGTTGTGTCAAAAATACAGTGAGAATCACAAAGCCGGCCATAATCGCGATCGTTCCGAATGGCTCCATCACATTGACAATATTCTGAGACAACCACGTTGCCGCACCGGATTTTGTCATCGCCGTTCCGAATGCCGACATCCCGCCAATCATGATCAACAGTTTCCAGTCTATGGTTTCGTAGGCCCGTTCGACACTGACGGCTTTCATCAGGACCACAATCAACACACCTAAAATTAATGCCGCGGAAAGAGGGAGAATGTCGCATGATCCCAAAATAATCGATGCGATGAAAACAGCAAGCGTGAAAAAGCCTTTTCTCTTTTTGTATAAAAGAGGTCTGAAGTCATCAAGGATAACTATGTCCCGGGAGGTTTTGAAATAATTGATCTTTTCAACAGGACCTTGTACCAGCAAAATATCTCCTACACGCAATATCACGCTTCCCAGTTTTTCTCTTAATGTTTGTCCGGATCTGTTGATTGCAAGAACAACCAGTCCGTATTTCTGACGGAAGTTAGAGCTTTTCAAACTATTATTGACGAACTCTGCTTGTGGGGTTACAAGAACTTCCGCGAGTTTTATTTTATCGCTTTGCAAAGAATAATCCAACAGTCCATCGGCGCGAATATCAATTCCTTCTGTTTCTTTTACGGCCATCAAATGATCCAGCTTTCCTTCTACGATCAGGATGTCGTCCGCTTCAATAGTGGTGGTATTGTCCGGAAGAAAATTATGCCCGAGACGGATTACGTTTAAAATCCGAAATCCCATTTTACTGAGGTTCGATTTGAATATCCCTTTACCAACAAGCGGAGAGTTCTTCGCGATGACAATTTCACTTACATAAGCACGCAAACCAAATTCAGCCTCAAGGCTCTCGTCTTTATTGTCGGGCAATCCCCTCTTTCCAAAAACTGACATATACAATAACCCCACACCAAACAATGCAAGTCCAACAGGTAAAAATTCAAACATTCGCAATGGTTCTATACCAACCTTCTCGAGATAGCCGCTTACCGCGATATTTGTTGACGTCCCGATCAGGGTACATGTGCCGCCAAGAATAGATGCATAGGCAACCGGAATTAACACCTTCGATGGACTTATTTTCATGCTTCTTGCAACCGCTATGACCGGCGCAAGAAATATAGCAGTTACCGTGGTGTTGTTCATGAATGCCGAAGTAAGCCCAACAGCAACCATGATATACACAATGATGTAACCTGGATTAGATTTTGCAAGCGACAAAAGTCTTGATCCGATTAAATCAAGAACACCGGTCTGTTGCAATGCTCCACTGATAACAAAAATAGATGCAAGAATTACAATGAAGTCGCTGCCAAATCCGGAAAAAGCCTCTTGTGGTGTAATTATTTTGGTCGCCATTAAAACAAACAGCATACCCATCGTAACAACATCCACAGAAAATTTTTCTGTAGAAAAAAATATTACTGTGAGGACTAGTAGTCCCAGTACAATTGCAATCTCCATCGAAAAGAAATTACGGGTTGCAACAATGATTCCGTCCGACTAACGTAGGGGTAAACGAAAATACGCTTAGTAATGAATAATAAAAAATAAAGAAGAAATTAAAATAAACAACCACAAAATTACCCCCTGCAAAAGAGGCCGAATTCCAACTTTTTTAATTGTCTTCATCGAAATCCCTGCGCCAATCAAAAAAAGTGTCACACTAAAGGCTGTTTTTGAAATCTTTACAATTACTTCTGAAACAGATGGCGGAATGTGTGTGTAAGTATTGATTAATGACGCTACAATAAAAAAGAGAATAAACCAGGGAAGACTCGCTGCCGAACTTTGTTTTTTAAAAACAAGAGAAGTAAGCAACGCCAGTGGCACAATCCACAGCGCCCTTGCAAGCTTTACGGTTGTCGCAACCATCAGCGCTTCGTTTCCATAATGTGATGCAGCACCAACAACAGAGCTTGTGTCATGAATAGCGATCGCGGCCCACACTCCGAATTGCTGTTGTGTCAATCCGAAATATGTTCCAATCGGAGGAAAAATAAATAACGCGATCGCGTTCAAAATAAATACAGTTCCAATCGAAACAGAAATGTCTTTTTCATCGGCCTGTACAACCTGGCTAACTGCCGCGATTGCGCTTCCTCCGCAAATCGCGGTTCCAACAGAAATGAGATAAGAAATGATTCGCTCAACTTTTAATATTCTTCCAAGAAGAAATCCAAAACCCATTGCCGCAGAGATGGTCAATACGGTAAAAACAAATCCGTCTTTTCCTGCTTCCACAACTTTTGTAAAATTCATTCCAAAGCCGAGCCCCACAATGGCGCCTTGCAATAAATACTTCGTAACAACTTTTGATTGTTTTGGAAAGGGGTTGCCAAACACTATCCCGATCAACAAACCAAGCATCAGCGCATAACTCGCCGATAAAAAAAACACAAGAATAATCGCCAGCGCAACCCAAAATACCGGTTTGGCTGCCGCCTCTTTCGTCCACCTGGTCTGCTCAGACATGCTTATAATAACAGAATTCCGCCCCAATATCGTACAATTTCCCCGCTTTTCCGCCACTCTGTTTTTTCTTATCTTTGAATACTCTACTCCTGTTGAATATGTACGTACAACAACTTTATACCAATTGCCTCGCGGAGGCAGCATACTATATTGAATCCAACGGCGAAGCCGCTATTGTTGATCCAATTCGTGAAATCGAGCCCTATCTGGAAATGGCAAGACAACGCGGAACCAAAATCAAATACGTTTTCGAAACCCACTTTCATGCGGATTTTGTTTCCGGACATATTGATCTGGCAAAAGAAACCGGGGCGACAATCGTCTTTGGTCCTCTCGCCGAGACACAGTATAAAACATATACCGCGAAAGACGGTGAAGAATTTCGTCTCGGAAACATCACCCTAAAGGCGATCCATACTCCCGGCCACACTCCGGAATCTACAAGCTATTTACTCTATGATGAAAGCTATCAGGAATATTGCTTGTTCTCCGGCGATACTTTGTTTGTTGGCGATGTTGGTCGCCCAGACCTTCTCGATGGAAAAATGAGCAAAGAAGAGCTCGCGGGCATGATGTATGATTCATTGAACAAAAAAATCAAACTTCTTCCAGACGAAGTAATCGTTTATCCTGCTCATGGTCCTGGTTCTGCCTGTGGTAAAAATCTTGGCAAAGAAACCTGGAGTACGATCGGTCATCAGAAGAAAACAAATTACGCCCTGCGCGAAATGCACAAGGACGAGTTTATTAAAGAAGTTACCGAAGGTCTTGTTGCTCCTCCCGCCTACTTCTTCAGTGACGCACGCATCAACAAACAGGGATACGAAGCGATTGACGAGGTAATGAAGAAAAATCTTCGACCGCTATCCGTTGACGCTTTAGAAATGGAAATACAAAACGGAACCCTTGTCCTTGACACCCGAAACCCGGATGCGTTTGAAAAAGCGTTTATTCCGGGTGCGATCAACATTGGTCTTAATGGAATGTTTGCAGTGTGGGTGGGAACCGTTGTCGATATTCACGCTCCGCTTGTATTGGTCTGCGACTCTGGCAAAGAAGAAGAAGCCGTACAGCGTCTCGCTCGTGTCGGATATGAAAATGTGAGAGGATATATTCAGGGTGGAATGGACTCCTGGATTAATGCGGGTAAAAAAACCGATTCCGTAAATTCCGTTTCTCCAAAAGTTTTCGCTGACAAAGTACGATCCGGTGCTGCTGTTCTCGACGTAAGAAAAATTTCAGAGGCGGAGGCCGGTTACGTTCAGGGTGCAAATGTTTTGCCTCTCGCCGATTTAAAAAACAGCATCTCTGCTCTCCCGAAAAACGAACCTTTGTACATTCACTGTGCGGGTGGTTACAGATCCATGATCGCAGCTTCCATGATGAAAGCTGTCGGTTATACCAATGTAATTAATGTCTACGGTGGCTGGAGTCTGATTAAAGACGAAAATATCCCGGTGGCAACCGGCGCCGTGGAAACAAAAAGCCTGTAGTCCTTTTTCTCTGTGGATCTCTCCCAACTCATCCAACAGCACTCATTGCTGATGCTTGACTTTCATGCTACCTGGTGTGAGCCCTGTAAATGGGCGGAACCGGTGATTGAAGTTGTATTGAAACACTTTGATGAAAAGATCTTTCTCGAAAAAATCGACATTGACGAACACCCTGCGCTCGCGAAAGATTTTCACGTATTAAGCGTCCCTACTTTTGTTCTGTTGAAAAACGGAGAAGAGGTCTGGCGCATGCGAGGCTTTGATATTGCCCCGAAAATGATCCGGGCTATTGAAGAAAGGCTCCGGCCGTAAACACACAAGTATTATTTCGCGCAAAGGCGCAAAGAGCGCAGAGTGTTTTGCTTTGCGTCCTTTGCGCCTTTGCGCGAAAAATAATATTTATTTATCTCAAAGTATATGATCCTGCACCACTAAGGTTGCCATCAATATACACCTCGATAAGATATGTTCCGGGAGGGAACATCTTGTCTTGCTGCTCTTCGTAGTTCATGCAAACATTTTGCTTCGCTCCGGTATAATTGATCGTAGTCGTGGCGGCATACATGATCTCTTCTCCGGCCGACGTTTTGAATGAATTCGAACCGGTGCTGCGATTGCCCACAGCTTTTCCGCCTGGTTCTGTGATCTTCAGGTAAACCGTTTTGTCGCCCTGCTTCGCGATTTTGTTATCCAGAACATCAAAACAAATACTCAGCTTGTGTGTCCGTTTTGCCATTGCTGTTTCAACAAATTTGCCGGAAGATTTGCGTTTGAAAGACTGTACTTTGATATATTCTGTCTTCAATACAGATGCGGTCGCGACAGTTGTTTCGAGGTTCTTAGACAAGGACTCAACGTTGCTGGTGAGTTGTTCTTTCTCGGTAACCAGCTGTTTGTTTGCCATGAGCAACGAGTCGATTCGGCCAAGGTATTCGTCACGCAGCATTTGGAGGTCTGCAAGCTGTTGTTTCAGCTTGGTGTTCAGAGCCGCCATGTTCTTTTCTCGGGAATTAATGTCCTTGATCTTTTTAGCCTGCTCTTCGATCTTAGCCTGAGCTTCGTTCAGAAGACTATCAAGGTTTGCGGAAATGCCGCGGTATTTTTCCAGCTCAGCCTTTGTGTCGGAGAGTTCTTTCTCAACATTCACCCGCTCCACGACAAGTGTATCCACCTTCTGTTCATAAGTATTGATTGTGGTGGTGTGGTTGCGCCACTGGTAAATGTTCATAACGGCAGAGAGTAAAAATAATACAATCCAAAGGGTGCCTTTTCCCTTTTTTTGTTCTTGGTTTTGTGTTTCCATTTTTCCGCTTAGTTTTTAGTGCGATGATTATAAAGAGCTAAAAGTAACGTGTTCGCTATCGCGCTTATTATATATAAAGCAAAAGTTATGAAACATGTTTTTCACAATCTTCATACGTTATTAACGTTTGTAGCCTTATAATTAGCCGTTTGAGCTGTCACTTACGGGAGAACAATGTGTAACTTTCAAAATTAAATTCATCTTCTCTCCAATTTCCATCATAAGAGAGAAGAATAACATCGGCTGTACAGCACTTCGCATGAGTAAGAAAATATACAAAGAGCAAATTAAAAGTCCGGTGCAATCCTATTTGCTGTCGGAAGTTTTTAAGACACTAAACGCCCATCCCAACAAAACCTTCAACTACAAACAGCTTACAACCCATATCAAACCCGGCTTTCTCAATTTTATTCGTGAAACAATAGGAGGAGATGTGCATGTCGAAGATCTTGCCGATGAACTGAAAAAAGAAATCCTCATTATCCTTCGCTCACTGCTTGCCAAAGGTGATTTACTGGAAGTGGAGCGCGGTAAATACAAGCTCAAACCCAAGCATGCATATACGGAAGGAATAATTGATATATCTGCCAGTGGCGCTGCTTATCTCCTCAGCGAAAACGACGAAGACGATATTTACATTGCTCCCCGGAATGTCAAGAACGCCCTGAATGGTGATCGGGTAAAGATTTACCTCTACGCACGACATAAGAACCAGCGCCTCGAAGGGGAGGTGGTAGATATCCTCGAGCGCTCAAAAACAGAATTCGCGGGAAATGTTCAGCTGCAAGGAAAATTCGCCTTTGTTGTTCCCGACTCACCAAAAATGCTGGTCGATATTTTCATACCACAACATCTGATTGGGGAGGCACAACACGGACAAAAAGTAATCGCCGAAATCGTAGAGTGGCCGCGTGGAACAAAAAATCCCGTCGGAAAAATTACCAAGCTGCTGGGCTGGCCCGGTGACAACGATGTTGAAATGAACTCCATCCTCTCGGAATACGGCTTTCCGTTGGAGTTCCCGAGAAGAGTGGAGGAAGAAGCTTCAAATATTCCGGTTGTTATCCCCAACGACGAGATCAAACGCCGCAGGGATTTTCGCGACACAACAACCTTCACCATCGATCCTTACGACGCGAAGGACTTTGATGACGCGCTTTCCATAAAAAAACTTGAGAACGGGAATTGGGAAATTGGCGTTCACATCGCGGACGTTACACATTACATTCGCCCTCTTACTCAGCTCGACAAAGAAGCTTATTTCCGTGGAACATCGGTTTACCTCGTAGATCGTGTCATTCCCATGCTTCCTGAAAAATTATCCAACGGTGTTTGTTCACTTCGCCCCAACGAAGACAAGCTGTGTTTCGCAGCGGTTTTTGAAATGGACGAAAAGGCTCACGTCCTCAAGTCCTGGTTCGGGAAAACCATCATTCATTCTGACAAACGATTCGCTTACGAAGATGCGCAACTGGTGATCGAAACCGGCGAGGGTCCGCTCAAAGACGAAATTCTGGCGCTCAATGATCTCGCTCAAAAACTGCGCACAGAGAGATTCAAAAAAGGCGCTATCGCGTTTGAAAAAATGGAAGTTAAGTTTAAGCTTGACGAAAAAGGAAAACCGCTCGGTGTTTATCTGAAAGAAAGCAAAGAAGCAAACAAGCTCATCGAAGAGTTTATGCTCCTTGCCAACAGATCGGTTGCCGAGCTGATCGGCAAAAAACACATTGTTACCGCTCAAAAGAAAAAGAAAAAAGGAGAAGAAGAATCGGAAAGCGTTTCCGTGCAGCGCCGCCCCTTTGTTTACCGTATTCACGAAGGGCCCGTTGCCGACAAACTGCAAAACTTCGCGAAGTTCGCGAGCAAATGGGGATACAAATTAAAAATCGATAACGATAAGGAAATTTCTTCTTCGTTGAACGGACTGATGAAAAGCCTGCATGGTAAAAAAGAACAGAATGTTCTTGAACAGCTGGCCATCCGTACCATGTCAAAAGCGATCTATTCTACAGAAAACGTCGGACACTATGGACTCGCTTTTGATTTTTATACTCACTTCACCTCTCCTATCCGTCGTTACCCCGACATGATGGTGCATCGTTTACTTGAGGCTTATCTTACAAATAACCAAAACACAGACAAGGAGCTGCTGGAAGAACAGTGCAAGCACAGCACACAAATGGAAATAAAAGCCTCTGAAGCCGAGCGCGCATCGATTAAATACAAACAGGTGGAGTTTCTTCAGGATAAAATCGGAGAGGTCTTCGATGGTTTGATTTCCGGTGTGACAGAATGGGGGCTCTTTGTCGAAATCATAGAAAACAAGTGCGAGGGAATGGTTCGTCTCCGGGATCTTGATGATGACTTCTACGAGTTTGATGATACGAATTACTGCGTTATCGGCGCGAGAACAAAAAAGCGCTACACCATGGGCGATAATGTGAAAGTCCAGGTAATGCGTTGCGACCTGATCCGAAAACAAATCGATTTCAAAATGATTACCGGTGATGGTCCGGTAAGTATGCCTATGCCCGAACACCCGCCAAGGCGAAAAGGATTTTCTGGAAGAGAAAAGAAAAAAGAAAAGCCAAAACAGAAATCAAAAAAGTGGCGTAAATAATTTGTGTTCCCATTTTCTAAATACAAACACAAAAGCAGATGCTTTTTTAAAGCGAAATTTCTTCTTAGGGGTTTCGCTTTTTTATTTTTCCTGTTAATATTTCCCAGAACATCACAAAATCAGAACCAAGACTCCATAGGGGATATGTAAATGTTGCCGGTTTATTTTTTTCAATAAGCAAATGACTGATCCAGGCAAAACCATAACCCGCGATGGGCATCAGAATAAGTGAGGTTCCCGATTGCATAAATATTCCATACAGAAAAAGTAAAATCACCAGAAAGGTTCCGAAGAAATGAAAAGCTTGGGTCATCGGCCGTCGGTGTTCCGATAAATAATAAGGATAAAATTCTTTAAAGGATTTGTATTTCTTTTCCATAAAAGACAGGAGATAATTAAATGGGTTTTTAAACCTTCCTCTCTTGTTTAGTTCCCCTCCGGAGCATCCGTATTATCAATTTTCTTTTCATCACCGCTGCGGTATGTTAACTTCAACACTTCCGCTCCGTTTTCATCGTATAAAAACCACTCTCCGTCAGGCAGACCAAGGCGATAGTTTCTGATTTCATGAACACGACCATTGTCCCAGTAATAAGTATGCTTTCCTGTTTCAAGGCCTTCCAGATATTCCCCTTCAAAAGCTAATTTTCCGTCACGATAATATTGTTTCCAGATGCCGTCTTCTTTACCATCAACAAATTTTCCTTCCGCGACATATTCTCCAATACTGTATTTCCAGTCTCCGTCTTGTTTGCCATCAACATAATTTCCTTCCGTCAATACTGTTCCGTCATCATCATATTCTTTCATCAAACCATTTTCTTTTCCGTTGGTATATGTTTCTTCTCTGCGAATCTGCCCGTTAGGATAATACCACTTCCAGGGGCCAATTGGTTTTCCTTTCAGATAAGCGCCAACCTGTTCCATCGAATCGTTTTCAAATGAAAACTTCCAGATGCCTTCTCTTTTTCCATCAACATACATTCCTATGCTTCGGATTTTTCCGCTTTCATAAAATTCTTTCCACTCTCCCTGCTCACGTCCCTGATTATCCATCTTTCCTTGTCTGAGCAATCGACCTCCGGAAAAAACTTTCGCGCTGTCAATATTTCCATCCTCATCATACTGACGGAATACTCCTTCCGGGATTCCTTTCTTAAATGTTCCTACAATCTTCGTTGCGCCTGTCGGATAATAATTTCGTTTTACTTCAAACTTATCTTTCTCCTCTGCTTCTTTTACAACAAGTTCGCCCATTCGGTATTCTTCCTTTTTCACTACTCTTCCATCCATTGAATATTCCTTGAATATTCCGTCTTTCTTATCGTCTTTATAAATACCATCCGCTTTGAGCTGGTCTGAATCGTAAAATTCCTTGTAGGTACCCTGTTTCATTCCCAACTTATCCGTGCGGTTAATCTTTTCTTCTTTCTGATAAAATCCGTTCCTGTAATACGTAACGGTAATTAGTGTGCCGTCGTCCCTGTATTCTCTGGCCATTCCATTTTCAACTCCGTTAACAAAAGGAATAGACTTTATCAATTTTCCATTCTCATTGTAATACTTTGAAACACCCTGACGAATACTCATCGAATCAATTTCTTCCGATTGAATATTTCCGTTATCGTAATATGTTTTTTGTACTCCGTTTTTTAAACCTTCTTTGTAATTATACTCTGCAGTCAGCACCGATGAGTCGTTGTAGAATTTCCAGAGACTGTCCAGTTTAAAATTTACACGGTTTCCTTCGGATTTCAACCGGCCACTTTCATAATAACTTTTCCAGTAACCATCCGGTTTCCCATTTTTCAAAGTTCCTTCACTTGACTTTATTCCTCCGGGATAATAAAATGTATTGAATCCGTCAGGGTTTACTTTTTGAGCATCCTGGGCGATGGATGGTAAAACCAAAACCATGAAGAAATATGAAATGAAAAAGAATCTCGAAAGCATACAGTATATCGGAATTGGTTTATAAACCATTTTGTTTTGAAATTTCTAGCATGCGCTGGATTGGCAACAAAGCTTTCACACGAATATCTTCCGGCAATATAAGTTCTGGTGCCTCATACTTTAAACAAATATACAATTTCTCCAGTGTGTTCAGTTTCATGTGCGGACAATCATTACATGCACAGGCATTGTTCGGCGGTGCCGGGATAAATGTTTTTTCCGGAGAAGATTTCACCATCTGGTGTAAAATACCTGTTTCCGTTCCGACAATGAATTCAGTGTCCGGAGATTTGATTGTGTAATTTAACAATGCGGTTGTAGATCCGATAAAATCTGCCAACGCCAGTACATTTGGTTCACATTCCGGATGAGCAATAAATTTCGCGTTCGGATGTTTCGCTTTTAGTTTCGTAATTTTTTCCAGTGAGAAAATTTCATGAACCATACATGTTCCATCCCACAAAACCATATCTCTTCCTGTTTTCTCCGCGATAAATTTTCCAAGGTTTCTGTCAGGCGCAAAAATTATTTTTTTGTCTTT
Organism: Bacteroidota bacterium; assembly: GCA_016720935.1. NCBI lineage: Bacteria > Pseudomonadati > Bacteroidota > Bacteroidota bacterium. The sequence continues at coordinate 59,700 of JADKJP010000002.1, read as the reverse complement.
CGGCACACTGTTCACGATCGCGGCGGCATTCGATGAGGTACAGATGATATCACTCATCGCTTTTATTTCCGCGGAACAATTGATATAAGAAATCACAACATGATCCGGATACCGGGCTTTGAATGCCGCGAAAGGTCCGGGCTGACAAGCATCTGCAAGTGAACAACCTGCACGCAGATCGGGTAACAAAACTTTTTTCCCGGGATTCAGAATTTTGGCGGTTTCCGCCATGAAATGAACTCCGGCGAAAACAATAATCGATGCATTTGTTTTTTCTGCCTGCTGGGCAAGCCCCAAACTGTCGCCGATATAATCCGCGACATCCTGGATATCAGCGTCCTGGTAATAATGAGCAAGCAGTATCGCATTTTTTTCTTCCTTGAGTTTTTTTATTTCCGCGAACAAATCTACGGAAGGATCCGGTTCAATATCCAAAAAACCCTTCTGCCCTACCTCAAGCATTTTTTCATTCAACACATTCATAATAATAATAATTTTTTTTATTAAATTTTAAAATCTACTACTACTATTAGCCTGTTCATACTGTTTGTAATTTTCATCGTTTTACCTTGACTTTGGATTTATACACCAAAACGTTGAGGTTATGAACAGGGTTGTTTATTACAATCTTTTGATTTATAGTTTTATGGATTTACAATCAACATCGGGTTACTACACTGTCGGTTCATAAGAATCTTTAAAACGAAGGTGAACAACATTGTCTTTTTTGTCAGTATCTAATTTTTCCCGCTGATACAATTTACTTGCTTTGTGACATTGCTTTCATAAGGAGAATTCAATATGAACAATGCAAGAAAATCTTTTCACCCACTTTCAACCGATTCCAATCAAGTACACAAAAATACTGTTAATAAATCGTTTTGTAACTACCGTATAAATCAGGACAATAAAAACCGGAAAAGATGACATGTTCATAACAAATTAAGTACTTTTGTTAGAACAAGAAGAAACATTCGCCATGAAAACACCAAGTGTTGCCCTGGGCTGCGATCACGCCGGTTTCGAATACAAGGAAATTATTAAAAAACACCTGACCGGAAAAGGCTTCGTTGTTAAGGATTTTGGTACAAATTCTTCAGATTCCGTCGACTACCCCGATTTTGTTCACCCATTATCCACTGCAGTTGAGAATAAGGAGCTTGATTTTGGAGTATTGTTTTGTGGTTCAGCGAATGGAGTTGCAATAACCGCGAATAAACACGCCGGAATAAGAGCAGCCATTGTTTGGAAAAACGAACTCGCATCACTGGCCCGACAACACAACGACGCGAATGTGCTTTGTATCCCGGCCCGTTTTGTTTCATCGGAAGAAGCAAAAACTTTTGTCGATACATTTCTGTCTACATCCTTTGAAGGAGGAAGACACGCCAACCGTGTAAATAAAATCAGCTTACCGATCTAATTGTATTAATACACAAATAAAGTGCAGGCTATACATTTTCTTTTCCGGTATTGCAGCGCACTCTTATTGTTTGCTTCCCCTTATTTTCTTTTAGCTCAGGATCCTGTGGCTGTTGAATATAGTAATCTACTGTCGACGGATTCGGTTTACCATTCAATTTCTGTTTTGAGTTCCGATTCCCTTGAAGGTCGTGAAACCGGAAGGCCCGGGCAAAAAAAAGCTGCCGCGTTTATTCGGTCCGCTTTTGAGCGTAACGGATTACTACCCGGAGTTTATGGCACATATGATCAGTTTCATCCGGTGACCGCCCGTAGCTGCGACAATTGTAATGTCGAAGTAAACCAACAGTTTTTCGTTTTCATGAGGGATTATTTTTATGCTTCGGGCTATAACGACACCATGCTGGTAATCGATACTGTTCATTTTGTCGGATATGGAATATCGGATCCCGCTTACGATGATTATAAAAACCAAAACCTTTTTGGAAAAACAATCATGTTTTGTGACGGAGAACCCAGGAAAAAATCAGGAAAATATTTTCTTACAAAAGAGAAAACCCAATCAGCATGGTCGACCGACTGGAGGAAAAAAGTTGAGCTTATCTATGAGAAAAAACCAAGACTGGCACTCATTATCACCGATTCTCTGGAAGCGATTGCGGATTCATTTAACTACAAAACCATTGATCCCGGATTTATGAGTCTGGTGAGAAGTTCCGGAGCAATACCCATTATGTTTATCACCAAAGCGATGGCCCTGCGGTTTTTCCCAGAAACAAATGACGACTTGCTTTCCGGGGCCATTTCGAAAATCTCCAGAAAACGCAAGCCGGTTTCTCTTGTGCAATCGGCGAATGCTGTTATCACAATTTCCTCCAACACGGATCGCTTAAAAGGGCAGAATATCATTGCTTACATAGAGGGCTATGAGAAAAAGGAAGAAGCGGTTTTTGTAACGGCCCACTACGACCATCTTGGCAATCACGATTCTCTCATTTATCATGGTGCCGACGACAACGCAAGCGGCACCTCCGCTGTCGTGGAAATGGCAAGGGTGTTTTCAAAAGCGGCAAAGGAGGGCAATAGGCCGAGACGAAGTATTTATTTCATGCTCGTTAGTGGCGAAGAAAAAGGGCTTTTGGGTTCAAAATACTATGTGAAGCGACCTGTTGTGCCCCTTCAAAACACTGTAGTTGATTTGAACACCGATATGATCGGCCGGGTAGACGACAAGCACGATTCAATAACAGAAAAAAATTACGTTTATATTATTGGTTCGGATAAGCTCAGCTCGGAGCTTCATGAAATTAATGAAAGGGTTAACAAAAACATTACCCGCCTCACATTGGATTACACATATAATAAGCCGGGTGACCCGAATCGCTTTTATTTCAGGAGCGACCATTACAATTTTGCAAAAAACAACGTCCCTGTTATCTTCTATTTTAATGGAACACACCAGGATTATCACCGGGAAACAGACACTATCGACAAAATCGACACCAGCCTGCTAATCAATCGGGCACGGCTTGTGTTTTTAACCGCCTGGGAAGTTGCCAACAGAAAAGACAGAATCCGCGTTGATACCAAACCCGAAAAAGAATAGACTTTAATGCCGAAAGAATTACACTGAACAGAATTAAAATAGATCTAAAATCGTATTTTCGTGACCATGAAAATCCTGCGCATTCTTCCCCTGATTGTCCTTCTTTCAATCACCGCGCACGCTCAAAAGCTGACCAGCGAAGAGCTATTCAAAGAATATTTTTTAAATCACACAGATAGTCTTGACGCGATTGAAGGAATCTGGACCGTCTCCACAACCCAGGAGTTTTATAATTACGACACCCTATACGACGTACAAAAGTTCCCCAAAGCCGCGAAAGTAGCTGTCATTAAAAAAGAAAATAAATACGAGTCATTCAATCTCACCGGCGAATCCTATGATGTTCAGTTTTCCATTACGGATGTGAAGGGCGTATATCTGTACAGGAACTTTTTCAGAGAGACAAACGAATATTCCAAAACATCGGCCGTTATCAGTAAAGCGGGAGAAATGGAATACACCTATGAATTTCCCGATGATTACTTAAGGGTAAAATTTGCCGACTCCTACGAAGACGGCACCCGCGTGGTAAATATCCTTAAGTGGACAAAAATATTTCCGGACACCAAGAAAAAATAAACCTTGAGAAACAGAGCCGCCCAAATTCCTTTTCTATTGTCGGGCGGACTTGTCCTTTTTGGCCTGCTGTTTTCTTATTCGGCATTTTCTTCAAGCGACTCAAAGTACTGGATAACTTTCAGGGATAAAAAAAACACAACATTCGACCCGTATCAGTATTTTGATCAAAGGGCAATCGAACAAAGATTACGCAACAGCATTCCCTTAATTGACACAAGCGATTTTCCGGTTTCAGAAGAATACCTTGATCAGGTTGGTTCTGTCGGCGCGACTCTTCACTGGCCCAGCAGATGGCTAAATGGTGTCGCGGTTTATGCTACAGAACAACAATTGGAAAAAATAAAAGCGATGCCATTTGTTCTGGATGCCGAACCCATGAACGATGTTGCCCAAATTTCTGAAAATCGGACGCGGGTTTTAAAAAACGAAATTGTTCCCCTCTTGAAATTTCAGACATCCAGGATGCAGGGAGAATTGTTTCAAAAGGAAAAACTTGACGGCAAAGGAATTCGCATCGCCGTTTTTGATGCCGGTTTCCCCGGGGTCGATAAAAATCCGGCCTTCAAAAAATTGAGGGACGAAAAAAGAATTGTCGCAACCTATGATTTTGTTGCAAAGAAAGAGTCGGTATACGGCCATCACTGGCACGGCACCGCAACACTTTCTTGTCTGACCGGAGTTGCGGATAGTTTAAATATCGGACTGGCAACAGGAGCAGAATACTTGCTCGCAAGAACAGAATATTCATTCCGCGAACCGGAATCAGAAGAAGAAAACTGGCTTGCCGCTGCCGAGTGGGCCGATAAAAACGGCGCAAATATTATCAGCAGCTCTTTGGGCTATACAAACAGAAGGTATTTTAATACAGAACTAAATGGCCGGAAAAGCTTAGTGGCCCGTGCCGCAACCATTGCATTTCAAAAAGGCATTCTCGTTCTGAACGCCGCTGGCAATGAGGGCAGCAGCGAATGGAAATTTATTGACACACCCTCTGACGCGGACAGCGTTCTTGCTATAGGAGGCGTTGATCCGGAAAGTGATTTTCATATTTCATTCAGCTCTTTCGGACCGACAAGCGAAGGCAAACTTAAGCCCAATCTTTGCGGACTGGGCAAAGCAGTTGTTATGAAACCCGGCGGATTAAGCGTGGCTTTTGGTACATCTTTTTCTACACCACTTGTCGCAGGTTTTGCCGCGTGCGCCTGGCAATCACATCGCGAATGGACCAACAAGGAGCTTTTTGAAGAACTCCAGAAATCCGGACACCTATACCCGTATTTTGATTATGCTCATGGATACGGTATTCCTCAGGCCTCCGCGTTTTTGCACATAGAAAAATCAACCGAACCGACATTCGATTTTGTGATTATTAATAATGAAATAAAAGTTATTTTAAGGGAAAAATATTCATACTCCTCTACTGAAGAGGCCCTGGGTTATCCCGTAAAAAGAAACCTGTATTACAAATTCGAAGACGAATATGGAAGAATGATCTCATATTCGGTGTTACTCGCACAGGAAAAGGAGGCGCTTAGGTTTATAGCCGAAGACTTTCATGCGGGTGATGTAGTAACCGTTCACTTTGAGGGCTACACCAGCTCTTTTGATTTTCCTAAAACAGAAATCCAGCAAGATGATCAAATTCAAAAATAGTTTCAGGAAAACACCCTTGTTCCTGTTGCTCCTCTTTGCGGCAACAAAGTTGGAGGCACAAACGGTTTTATTACACGTTGACCGCTCAAGCGACTCTATACCCTCGAAATTTGGGCCCAACCTTCACTCTTATGCGTATCCATATTTTCGTTTCGGATTTGTATGTGGAGATAATAATCCGGGCGCAAAAATTAAATACGGCACATCTGTCGCGCTTGCTTTCGGAGCAAGAGTAAAATATAAAGTTGGGAAAATATATTCCACCGGATGGGATTTGGGTTTCTATTATCACGCGTTTAAATTGGCTCAGGATTCCGGAAAAATTGTGCCAAATAATTTTCAAAATAAAACGGAACGACTTGACTTTTCTTCTCTTAGAATTGCCTGGTTCAACCGGATTAATTTCGATCCTCATCGCGGAAATATCCTTGGTCGTTATCTGGATTTCGGCCTTGCCGGAGAGTGGAATTATACGGTAAAGAACATTTTGAAGAACGATCTTCCGGACGGAAGCAGCGCCACAACGGTCGTCAAAAAACAACCTTACTATACAGACCTGAACGCCTATGCCGAAGCTAAATTTGGCATCGACCGATTTGCGTTTTATGGAACTTATCGCCTCACAGATCTATTCAGGCCCCGATTTAATTTCCCGGAGTTACCGCCATTGGTTATTGGAATAGAACTAGCGCTAGGGGTTAATTGATCAACCATTTGAGCTCAGACGCCATAAGAACACCCAACATACCAGGCAAATGATTCGAAAAAAGTACACTTATTTATTCCTATTGATGTCGTTCTGTGGCATTTCGGTCACCAATGTTGTCGCGATAGAACCGGAGGGTGAAATCAGTTTTAAGGGCGAAGATTTTCCTGCAGAGAAAAAAGCGGAATTGTTTTGCGCCGACTCAAGCATGTGTTTGCAATTTAAAGATGAGCTTAAAAAAACGGCGACCTTAATATTGAACGGAAGGATGGGCGGAAACACCATCAGGCTTGAAATCGAAACACCGGCAACATTGGGCCCGCATAAAATTAAGCTCGACAAGGATGGAGACCCTAAGCCGGGCGAAAAGTTTTATATCGAAATCCTTGGTCCAAATTCGGCTGTGGATAAATCGGTTTATACTATTGAAGACGAAAGCGATGACGCCACTGTCACAATTACCGAAATTGCGGAAGAAACAGGAACCTTGCACGCAACATTTTCGGGTCGTTTTTTTGACGGCGCGACCGGTGTTAAAAGGGCGCAGATTGGCGGATCGGTTTTAATAAAATGATTATCATTGTGTTCTTGATATTTAGTATTAAACAGATTTAGTTACCATTTTACCATTTTAATAATCTTATAAAATGAAAAACGCCCTCCTCGTTTTCGGATTATTTTTTGCCTTATTGGCCTGCAACAACAATCCTGTTCCTGATGCCAATCTTGAAACAGCAGTTGAACCATCATCTGATCTGAAGTCGGCCCTGATCGGAAGATGGGACACCAACTATGTGTTGGTCGCAATGAAAAGTGTAAACAATTCAAAGATGGATGGCACGATGGAGGTTCAGCCGCACAAACAAACAAAAGAACCGTGTCAGCGAAAGGTGCAATCCGTATTCCTGGAAAATGGCACCTACCTGTCTGAATATCGCGACGAAAATAAAAAGCTGATCATTAAAAGTGCAGGCAAATGGTCTGCTGAAGGAAACACGCTGATACTGAATCAGGAATTTCCAAAGATCAAGACCCTGAGATACGAGGCAACCATAGGAAACAACGTAGCCGAATTCCGATCAACCATTGACTTCGACCACGATGGAGACGCCGACGATCTGATGTACTGCCAGGTACGGAGAAGCGGCTGTTGATCCGGTTTCCTGAGTTTTCTTTAATCCATTATTCGGTTCTCAGGAGCCAGACTTTTCTTTTTTTCTGAAGCTTCGCCTACCCTGAAAGCCGCTGTTAATAACGTTTTCAACACATTTCATTTTCTTTCCGCACAAGGCTATTAGTAGGTGATTCTCAGCATAAAAGCGTCTTTCGTTATTAACATCTATGGTTCATAACCGGTTTGAAAGACCGGACACGTGTGAAACATTAACAATTCATTTCAAGTTAAATTTGTCATAACGTCAAACATCCAGACAGATTATGTCATTAAGTAAGGAACAACAAAAAGACCTCGAAAACTTGAAAGAATATTTTGAAAAAATCGAGCGCATGGCGGAAGAAAACAACATTGATTTAGACGTGTTTATGTCGCAGTACCGCGATGATGGGTACGCAGTTTACGCGACAGAGAAGGTTAGCATCTACGAGAAAGCCAATAAAAGAAAGAAAGTATTTGAAAAGGCCGGAAAAGAGAAGTCCGACAAATCATCCGCCATGAAAAATCGCTGATTTTTCTCCAGGCCACTAAACGGGTTCGTCCCGACCTTGCTAACCCCTGTCTGCTCAGCCGGGGGTTGGTTTTTTAAACCGGCAAAAACGAAGACCTTCTCAAGGTCATTTGATCAACCTCACCCGGAACACATGATTTCGCTCACCTTGCCTAATTCCATTTTAGTGCTACTTTTGCCCCACAATTCTGAGTACGTATGACGCAATTGGCCTGGCTGATCCCCGTTTTTCCACTCATCGGCTTCCTGGTGATCAGCCTGGGAAAAGGGGTTCTTCCAAAATCATTTTCAGGAGTCTTTGCTTCATTGATGGTGCTTGCATCATTTCTGATCTCTGCCGCCATCTTTTTTCAAGGATCCTCAACACCGGAAACAATTTTTGTTTTCGATTGGATTAAGTCAGGCAGTCTTTCGATTCCACTTTCTTTTCTGATTGACCCGATCTCTGTTACAATGTTATTGATTGTAACCGGCGTTGGATTTCTGATCCACGTCTACTCCATCGGTTACATGAAAGATGACGAAGGCTTTTCAAGATTCTTCGCCTATCTGAACCTCTTTGTGTTCTTCATGCTCTTGCTGGTCCTGGGCTCCAACTATGTTGTGATGTTCGCGGGATGGGAAGGTGTTGGTTTGTGTTCTTATTTGTTGATCGGATTTTGGTTCAAGAACACTGAATACAACAATGCGGCGAACAAAGCCTTTATCATGAATCGTATCGGTGACCTTGGCTTTCTTTTGGGAGTCATTCTTATATATGTCACATTTGGATCGGTTTCTTTCAATGAAGTATTCTCCGCTGCGAAATCAATTCCTGACAATCAGCCGGTCATTACCGCGATAACATTGTTGCTCTTCATAGGTGCAATGGGAAAAAGCGCTCAGATACCTCTGTACACCTGGCTTCCCGATGCGATGGCCGGCCCAACACCGGTGTCGGCACTCATCCATGCGGCAACGATGGTTACTGCCGGTATTTACATGGTTGTTCGGTCCAATATCCTTTACTCAATATCTCCATTTACTCTTGAAGTAGTAGCAATTGTCGGGATGGCCACAGCATTGTTTTCAGCAACCATCGCGCTTGCGCAAACCGATATTAAAAAAGTGCTGGCCTATTCAACAGTAAGCCAGTTGGGATACATGTTTGTCGCTCTTGGTGTTGGAGCCTACTCAACCGCGCTATTTCATGTAACCACTCACGCTTTCTTTAAAGCCCTGCTCTTCCTTGCCGCAGGCAGCGTTATTCATGCGATGAGCGGAGAACAAGACATCCGAAGGATGGGCGGACTGCGCAAAAAATTACCGATTACATTTATCGTATTTGCTATAGGAACCCTGGCGATCAGCGGAGTTCCACCTTTTGCCGGCTTCTTTTCAAAAGACGAAATTCTTGCCAAGGCCTGGGTACAAAGCCCTGTACTATTCTTCTTCCTTGCCGTCACCTCGGTAATGACAGCGGTATACATGTTCCGCTTATTCTTCCTTACTTTTTATGGATCTTTCAGAGGAACTCATGATCAGGAGCATCATTTACACGAGTCGCCTCCATCAATGACCATTCCTTTGGTAATCCTTGCCGTCCTTTCAACTCTTGGTGGTTTCCTGGGATTGCCCGAAGTATTTTCTGAACACCACTTCTTTGGTGCATTCCTCAATTCATCGCTTTCAACACCCGCTAGCATCATGCAATCGGAGGCCTCTCATAATTTCGAATGGACATTGATTCTTGTTTCCATCATTACTCTTGCAGTAATCATCTATTGGGCCTATAAGAACTATGTTAGCAGTAAAAATATTCCGGCAGCACAGGAATCCGAATTTAAACCTGCGTTCCGTGTCCTTTACAACAAGTATTACATCGACGAACTCTACAATACAATCATTGTAAAACCACTTTACAGCATCAGTAATTTCTTCTGGAAAATAGTCGACAATACAATTGTCGACGGTGTTGTAAACGGAGTAAACAAAAGTGTTGTTTGGGCCGGACAAACTCTTCGTTTTGCACAGGCAGGAAATGTAGGTTTCTACATTTTCATGATGGTATTTGGAATCATCGCCATCCTGTTGTACAACCTGGTGTTTTGATATTCTGCTTCACGTGAAACAATTCAGGTGAAGATTAAATTTATTATTCGCAGCGCATGCTGACTGTTTTAATTTTATTTCCATTACTTGCTGCCATTGGTGCAATGCTGTCGGGTTCTAACGCGAAAAAAATTGCGCTGGCCGCGGCCGTAATTGAGTTTGGCATCTCTGTTTACATGACACTTGGTTTCGATCCCGCTGCGGGAACACAATACCTGCAGGAGTTTTGGTGGGTAGCATCCTTGGGAATCAGCTACAAGGTCGGGCTCGACGGTATCAGTCTTTTGCTTGTATTGCTGACAACGTTTCTGGTGCCGATCATCATTCTTTCTTCTTTTAAACACAACTATAAAAACCCCGGACTGTTCTATGCGCTCATTCTGACAATGCAAATGGCGCTCGTAGGAGTTTTTTCCGCTTTGGATGGATTCCTGTTCTATATTTTCTGGGAACTCGCGCTCATTCCAATCTATCTGATTTGTCTGATGTGGGGAGGAAAAGACAGAGTAAGAATTACGCTTAAATTTTTTATCTACACATTATTCGGCAGTCTTTTGATGCTGGCTGCATTAATTTGGATGTGGATGAAAACGCCGGCCCCCCACACTTTTGATATCCACGCACTCTATTCCCTAAATCTGACTGCTACTGAACAAAGCTGGATTTTCTGGGCCTTCTTCCTTGCCTTCGCGATCAAGATGCCGGTTTTTCCTTTCCACACATGGCAGCCCGATACTTATACAGATTCCCCAACGCCGGGCACAATGTTGCTTTCCGGTATCATGCTGAAAATGGGAGTGTATGGAGTTATTCGCTGGTTGTTGCCTGTTGTACCGGAAGGTGTGCACGAGTGGGGCACAACCGCCATGGTTCTTTCAGTCATCGGTGTAGTGTATGCTTCTTGTATTGCTCTCGTTCAAAAGGATTTTAAAAGACTTATCGCGTACTCATCTATCGCACACGTTGGACTCATCTCTGCGGGTGTTTTTAGTCTGACCATGCAGGGTATTGAAGGCGGAGTGATCCAGATGCTAAGCCACGGAATTAATGTTGTCGGGCTTTTCTTTATCGCGGAAATGATCATGGAAAGAATGCACACGAGAAACCTCGATGAGCTTGGAGGAATTCGCCTTGTTGCTCCGGGCTTCTCTACATTCTTCCTCATTATTCTTCTGGCCACCGTTGCGCTTCCGCTTACCAATGGATTTGTTGGCGAATTCCTCCTCATCAATGGAATTTTCCAATACAGTACCTGGATGGCAGCTGTATCCGGTTTGACAATTATTCTCGGCGCGGTTTACATGCTGAGATCGTATCAGAAAATTGCACTTGGAGTAAGTAATAAGCACACTGAAAAATTCACGGATCTGACAATAACAGAAAAGGCTGTACTAATTCCTCTTGTTATCATGATTTTCTGGATCGGTGTTTACCCGTCTTATTTCATGAACATTGCAGAACCGTCCATAAAAACTCTCCGCGAGATCATTCACATGCCACACGGAATATCTCTATTGACCAATTAAAAGCCGAAGACATTGACAACACTGATCGTTTTATCGGCCCTTGGCTTAGTTTGCCTCTTCTCGGAAATATTCGGGTTTAGAAAAATTTTACATCCGCTTGTTTTGGCTGGACTTGTTGCAGCTTTTGTAACGAATACTCTGGATTGGAATAACGGACAACACCTGTTCAACGAAATGATGATCGTTGACAATTATAGCACCGCTTTCATGGGGCTGCTGATTGGAATCACTTTCATCTGGTGTCTCATGTCACCTGAATTTTTTGTAGAGCCCTCGAGTGAAGCCGATCACTTCGCCCTCATTATCTTTTCCCTGATTGGCGCGATGGTAATGGTGACATTTTCGAATATGATCATGCTATTTCTGGGCATCGAAATACTTTCTATTTCACTTTATATTCTTGCCGGAAGCAACAAAACCAACCTTGCATCCAATGAAGCGGCATTAAAATACTTTTTAATGGGTGCTTTCGCCACCGGCTTTTTACTCTTCGGAATCGCGCTGATCTACGGAGTTACCGGATCTTTCAACCTCGAAGCAATTTCGTCATTCCTTGTAAAAAATAATGTACAGAATTCCGCAATGATGATGGTGGGAATTCTCATGATGATGATCGCTCTTTCTTTTAAAGTTTCGGCAGCGCCATTCCACTTCTGGGCACCGGATGTTTATCAAGGCTCTCCTACTGTGATCACGGCCTTCATGTCAACGGTTGTAAAGACCGCAGCTTTCGCGGCATTCTTTCGCCTGTTCCTGCACACCTTTAACGCGGTACCGACAATTTGGGCGCCAACATTAATGATCATTTCCGGTCTGACGATCCTTGTAGGAAATATTACCGCCGTTTACCAGACCAACTTTAAAAGAATGCTGGCCTATTCCAGCATTTCACATGCCGGATACATGGTGCTTGCGCTACTCGCCATGAATGCCTCCGCGCCAGCATCGCTGCTATACTATACAACAGCCTATTCCGTTTCTTCTATTACCGCGTTTGCAATTCTATTGTTGATCAGCCACAAAACCGGTAACGATGATATTAGGTCTTTCAACGGTCTTGTAAAACGAAACCCTTTCCTTGCCGCGGTGACCGTCGTTGCCATGCTTTCCCTGGCAGGCATTCCCCCAACAGCAGGATTCTTTGCGAAATACTATATCTTCTCCTCCGCGATTCAAAATGGCTACATCGGGCTGGTATTGCTTGCCATCCTGGGCTCACTTATCGGGGTGTTTTACTATTTCAGGGTGATCATAGCGGTTTTCAAAACCGATGATGAAACACAGGAAATAGCTGTTAACCCTCTTTTCGGAATACTCCTTGCCCTGACCTCTCTGGCGGCTCTTGTTCTGGGAATTGCACCGGGAATACTGGCGGGCCTGATTTGAATTGTAGATGTTCCCGGGTGATTTCAGGTGCAGAAATTATCCGATCCTGAATAAAACCAAATTACATTTTCGGGAAAATTCCCCCTTTTCCCGGATCATATTGACTTCGATTCAAGAATAGGCGATCTTAAAAACAAGCTTATTCGGGTGTATTTGTCACGGTTCGGTTAAATAGCATCGAAATCCTGACCGGCAATTTTGGATTTAACGGGAATTTCCTATTATTGTCGTCCCAAAAATTAATAAATCTGAGAATTTAATTATTTCTCATACGTTTATTTGCCTCATTAACATATAAAAAACTCAAACAAATCAGTACACTCATGAGCAACTCGTCATCCAAAGGAGGAAGCATTCAATCGATTCTTGCAGCTGCAGTTATTCCGATTGCTATTGGTATCGGTTTCGCGATCTGGAAATTTATCATGGGCGACCCGTCCGGTTTCGAAGACGGTGATATCAACAAAAACCCGCTTCCCAACCATATCATGGCCACCATGTATAAGGGCGGTTTTCTTGTTCCGATTTTGATGGGCACCTTTATTACAACTATTGTTTTTTCAATCGAACGATTCATTACGATTGGAAAATCAAAAGGAACAGGAAATATTGAAAGCTTCATTCAACGAATCCGTACCCTGATGGCTGACGGTAATATTGATGCTGCAAAAGCGGAATGCGCTAAGCAACGCGGCTCTATTGCAAATGTTGTGAATGCCGGGCTTGACAGTTACCGTCAAATGCAAGCCGATAAAAATCTGGACAAAGAGCGTAAACTGCTTGGAATCCAAAAGGAACTGGAAGAAGCTACAACCCTGGAGCTTCCAATGCTTTCTAAAAACCTTGTCATCATTTCTACCATCGCTTCCATCGCGACCCTCCTCGGTCTTCTTGGAACGGTTATGGGTATGATTCGCGCCTTCTCGGCGATCGCTACATCCGGTGCTCCGGACGCAGTTGCTCTTTCAACAGGTATCTCTGAAGCGCTGAACAATACAGCTCTCGGTATCGGTACATCAGCACTTGCGATCATCATGTACAACTTCTTCACCAGCCGTATCGATAGTATCACTTACGGTATTGACGAGGCCGGCTACAGTATCGTTCAGTCGTTTGCCGCTCGTTACAAAGAAAACTAAGATCTTCGGGAAACTCCCGTATGGAATTTATCAGTTTCTGACTCTAGAAAGTAATTTCAGGTAATGCCGAAGATTAAAGTTCCCAAAAAGTCTCCTTCGCTGGACATGACCCCAATGGTCGACCTGGCTTTCCTGCTGGTGACATTTTTCATGCTCACCACCAAGTTTCGCCCGGACGAACCGGTCATTGTTGACCAGCCCTCTTCCATCAGCGAAATTCCGTTGCCCGACAAAGGAGTGATTTTACTTACTGTTGACGGCAAAGGCCGGGTGTTCTTCAATGTCGAAGGACAACAAACCCGAATGGACATCCTCGATAAAATAGCCTCTCGTTTCAATCTTACCTTTGATGAAAAAGAGAAAAAAAGATTTTCTGTGTTATCGTCTGTTGGTATGCCAAGTACAATGTTGAAAGAATACCTCGGCGCAGATGAAGCGAAAAGAAAAACAATGAACGACGCGACACCGGGTATCCCAAGCGATTCAACAAACAATGAGTTGACTTTCTGGATCAATGCCGCCAGAACGGTAGCACCACGTCATAGCATTGCAATCAAAGGCGACCAGGACGCGGACATTCCTACGATTAAACGTGTAATTACTACTCTCCAGGACAATAAGGCAAATCGTTTTGCGCTCATCACAAATTTGGAGAGCGCAGGAGATGTTGCTCCTGCAAAAAAATAATATAGATCAACCCTTTGTTTCACATGAAACCTGAAACAAATAAAAAGGATAGATAAACAATGTCAGAAGTTCAACAGTCGGACGGCGGCCAGGAAAAGGGTAAACATAAAAAGGTCCGGGCCAAGAAATCTTCCACCCACATCGACATGACGCCGATGGTGGATCTTGCGTTCCTGCTGCTCACCTTCTTCATCCTTACGACGACTTTCAGTAAGCCGAAAACAATGGACATCACAATGCCCGTGAAAGACAAAGTTGAGGATTCTGAAAGAACAAAAGTTCCGGCATCTCAAACCGTATCTATTCTGTTGACCGAAAATGATAGAATTATCTGGTATGTTGGTATGGATGACCCATCCCAACCACCCGTAACCAACCTTGCCGATTTTTCACAGTCAGGCCCGAACAGTATCCGTACAATGCTTCTGGAAAGAAACAAGCTGGTTGTTGACAAAGTAAAAATGGTTGAAGACTCCGTCAAAAGAGGCCTCATTCCGGATAAAGAAGACGAAATTAAAAAACACAAAGCCGCTGTAAAAGGCGACAAAGCCGGGGTTATCGTTTTGATAAAGCCCGATGAAAAATCGAAATACAAAAACCTGGTAGATATCCTGGACGAAATGCTGATCTGCAACGTGGGCCGGTATGCGATTGTTGATTTATCAGATTCAGAAAGAGAGTTAATCAAGAACACCAAATAATTCTGTATAGAATGAGAATTCTTGGATGGGACAATGCAGTGAACCCTGAGCGGGTAGAACTGGTATTTGCCGAACGTAATAAAGAATACGGTGCCTATGTTATCCGCAAGAAATATCAGCGGAGAGTACTTATGGCGCTGTTGTATTCTGTTGCCGGTATTGTCGTGATTGTTGGTGTACCCAAATTGTTAGAGGTGCTTTCAAAAGTAAAATTGAGCAGCAAGACTGCGGTTACAGAAGTTGTAACACTCGCTGAACCACCACCAATTGACAAGACCACTCCTCCACCCCCACCTGTTATTCCTCCACCCCCTGTTCAACAAACGATCAAATTTACCCCTCCAAAAGTTGTAAAAGACGAAGAAGCCCAAGAGCCTCCGCCAACACAGGAAGAGGTTAAAGACATTCAGGTTTCAACGCAAACACAAGAGGGATCTAAAGACATCGTGGATTTACCGCCCGAAAACCCTGTTGTTGCCGACCCGGACGAAGGCAAGGTCTTTACCGTAGTTGAGGAAATGCCAACATTCCCAGGAGGCGAAGAAAAACTCTTCGAATATCTGCAAAGAAACATCAAATACCCTCCCGTTGCTCGTGAAAATGGCATCCAGGGACGGGTGTATGTTACCTTTGTTGTGGATAAAGACGGCAAAATCAAAGAAGCAAAGGTGCTGCGCGGAATTCAGGGCGGTTGTGACGAAGAAGCGTTACGCGTCGTCAGATCCATGCCCGATTGGAAACCGGGTCGTCAGAATGGCCGGAACGTACAGGTTCAATACAACCTGCCGGTTAATTTTACCCTGAAATAATCCTCTGCACTTATAGAATGGACGAGCGCAAATCATTTGCGGACAGATTTCGTTTTTTTTTTAGCGTCCTCATGATTTTAGTCTATGCCCTTGCGGGAATAATCCTGATATTTGTTTGGGCTCCCTTTGATCTGGCCAGGTTGAACAGGGTTATTTTGGGATCTGTTTTTCTTGCCTATGCCATCTGGAGAGCCAATAAATTGTTTAGAGGAAGAATGTAATTATCCCGCGGATCATGAAATCCAGTTTTAAAATAAATCTGCTTTTGCTTGCCGTCATCGGCTCCGTATTTTCTTTTTCCTGTTCCTCGGATTCCAAAAAACCGGAATATACCGATACGCCGACCTCAGGAGACATCCTGATCCTTGTCGATGAATCCTACAAACCATTACTCCAGGTGCAGATCGACACCTTCATGAAAATTTACAAGTACGCGAACATTCGCGTCAAATACCTTCCTGAAGCAGATGTGTTCAATGAATTGATGAAAAATGATTCCGTCAGACTAGCGGTAGTTGCCAGACCTTTGAACAAAGACGAGTCCGCATATTTTGACGGAAGAAAAATAATTCCAAGAGTGAACAAACTTGCCATTGACGCTGTAGCCTTAGTGACAAATCCGGATAACCCGGATACACTAATTACATTCGAACAGGCCGGTAAAATGTTTTCAGGACAAACACAAACCTGGAAACAACTTAACCCGAAATCAAAACTTGATTCGATCCGTATTGTTTTTGATAACAACGGTTCGAGTAATTCCCGCTATCTGAAAGAAACATTTCATCTGAAAACTCCGCTTCCACAAAATTGGTCCGCCACAAACTCCAATGCGGATGTAATTGAATATGTAAGCAAAAATCCTCATGCGCTCGGAGTTGTGAGTGTGAATTGGATCAGCGATAAAGACGATGCGCAAGTCAACGCATTCCTCCAAAAGGTGAAAGTTGTAGAGGTTTCTTCGGCGGATACAACACTCGAAAAAGAATATTATAAGCCCTATCAGGCTTACATTGCACTCAAACAATATCCATTTATCCGTGACGTTTTAATTGTTATCCGTGAGAGCAGAAACGGTCTTGGCACAGGCTTTGCTTCCTTCGCGGTCGGCGATCAGGGACAACGCCTCGTGCGTTTGATGGGAATGCTGCCGGCAACAATGCCAATACGGATTATTAAAGTCAATTCTTGAATAAAATGAAAAAAACGATCATTCTGTTTTATTTTTTGGTTGGAACAGGACTTGCGCTCACAGCACAAACACTCGATGAGGCAAGAAAACTAACTGAAAACGAACAATACGAATCCGCGACCGAAGTGTATAAAGCACTTATTTCAAGAGAGCCGGCAAACGGATTGAACTATTATTATTTTGGTGAGAACTTGTTACTGAGCGACAACCCTGATTCAGCATCAATTATCTTTAACAAAGGCAGAGAACAGGATCCGACAAATCTCCTTCTTAAAATCGGAACAGCAAAAGTGCTCCTCAACGCCATTAGCTTACCGGAAGCAAAAGCGGCAAGCGCACGCGAACCGGGAAATGCCGAGCTGAAAGCGCGTGCGGATCAGGCACAAAATAATGTGAACACCGCGACGACGCTTTTAAACGAAGTTGAATTGGCAGCCCCTCAGAAGAGCGCCACCGTCTACATCGAAATCGCGGACGCTTTGGTCCATTTGAAAAACAAAAATCTTGACAAAGCGAAAACACTGTTGGATAAAGCGGTTAGCATTGAACCGAAGAATCCGGATATCCAGATTTTGTACGGAGATATTTATGCCGAACAAAACAACGGTACACTCGCGGCTGATTATTACAACAAAGCACTTGACCTCAATAAAAATTCTGCCCGAACTGTTGTGAGCAAAGGTCGCCTTTACAAACGCTCAACGAATTATGATGGAGCAGCGATTGAATTTGAAAACGCAATCGCTATTTCCCCTGAATATGCTCCGGCTTACCGTGAACTTGGTGAAACAAACTTTAAGCTTGGCAAACTCGAAAAAGCAAAAGAGAACTATAGAAAATACCTTGAGCTCTCTAAAAACAATTGTGGTGCACGCATTCGCTATGCTTCATTCCTTTATTTAAGTAAAGATTATACCGGAGCAATTGGCGAGCTTTCACAAGCGCAACAAAAGTGTGATCCAAAAAACCTTACGATGTTGCGTGTGTTCTCCTATTGTTATTACGAAACAAAAGAATTTGCGAAAGGTCTTGAGTCAGTAAACACCTTGTTTGATATTCTTCCCGACGATAAAAGAACAGCGGTGGATTATGAATATTATGGAAAGCTGCTCATCGCCAGTAACCAGGATTCTTTGGGAATCATTCAGCTTCGAAAAGCATATGTTATTGACCCAAACCGTACGGATCTCCTGAGCGAAATTTCAAACTCGTATTACAAGCTGAAGAAATACGCGGAAGCGGCTGCTGTCCTTGAAGAAAAAATCGCCACAGGAAAAGACATCAAAGTTGCCGACTATTTCAACCTTGGCAGGTCCTATTATTTCAATACACAGTTTGTCCCGGCTGATACTGCCTTCTCCAAAGTCAACGAACTATCTCCGAAGTACGCGAGTGGATGGTTGTGGAGAGCAAAAGCGTGTACACATATCGACAGCACTTCCGAAGAAGGAATGGCGAAACCGTATTTTGAAAAATACATTGAACTGGCCATCGCTGATTCAGCAAATCCATCAAAATACCAATCAGGTCTTGCGGACGCTTACGGATATCTGGCCTATTATTATATCCTGAAAAAGGATAATGAAAACGCCCTGATTTATCTTAAAAAGAAAATAGAGCTTCCACTGGATCCCGAAGAGAAGAAAAGTATTCAGAAAGCAATTGACCAATTGGAAGGCCGCACAGGTAATCGATAAAGGCCCCTTGTTAAAAAAAACACCCCGCTTCCGATAGGAAGCGGGGTGTTTTTGTTTTCAATCATTTTTATAATACATTGCATCACATCATTAAAAACCCGTCTCTAAATTTATGGCCACTAATTACTTTTCACGGAAGCCATTGTCAGTGCTTTTCGCGGAAGCCGACGAAACAGGAGAGCACACACTTAAGCGTACACTTGGAGCGAGATCGCTGGTAATGCTGGGCATAGGCGCGATCATCGGTGCCGGACTTTTTAGTATTACCGGAGGTGCCGCTGCTCACAATGCCGGTCCCGCTGTAACAATTTCTTTTGTCATCGCTGCGGTTGCCTGCGCTTTCGCCGGACTTTGCTACGCCGAATTCGCATCCATGATCCCCGTTGCCGGCAGTGCATATACTTACTCTTATGCTACCATGGGTCAATTCATGGCCTGGATCATCGGTTGGGACCTGGTATTGGAATACGCTGTTGGTGCCGCCACCGTTTCTATTAGCTGGTCACGATACCTTATTAAGTTTCTTGAGCATTTTAATATACATCTCCCGGCACAATTAACCATGTCTCCATGGGATACGGCAACCCTGATAGACGGAACGGTTGTTTCCGGATTGGTAAACCTGCCTGCCGTTTTTATTGTGGTGCTCATGTCATTGGTCCTCGTTCGCGGAACACAGGAATCATCAACAGTCAATTCAATCATTGTAGCCCTGAAGGTTTTGGTCGTAATTGTTTTCATCAGTCTTGGTTGGGCATACATTAAACCGGAGAACTATGTGCCATACTTACCGGCCAATACAGGTAATTTTGGAGAATTCGGATGGAGCGGGGTTGTAAGAGCTGCTGGTATTATTTTCTTCGCCTACATAGGTTTTGATGCGGTTTCTACGGCTGCTCAGGAGGCAAAAAATCCCAAACGGGATATGCCAATCGGTATCCTGGTTTCACTGGCGATCTGTACAGTCTTGTATATTCTCTTTGCACACGTAATGACAGGCCTCGCGCATTATACAGAGTTTCAGGGCCAGGATGGTATTGCACCTGTAGCGGTTGCCATTGCTCACACGCCTTATGTGTGGTTACAACAAGCGATCATTTTAGCAATCCTTGCTGGTTATTCTTCTGTGATCATGGTGATGTTGCTCGGACAATCCCGCGTTTTCTTTTCAATGTCAAAAGATGGATTTTTACCACCGGTTTTCTCTGCCGTTCACAAAAAATTCAAAACTCCCTGGAAATCCAATTTGCTCTTTTGTTTGTTCGTAAGCCTGTTCGCTGCATTTGTTCCTGCTCGTGTTGTGGGAGAGATGACCAGCATAGGAACCCTGTTCGCATTCGTCCTTGTTTGTTTGGGCGTATTGGTTTTACGCAAGACCCAACCCGACGCTCCCCGCTCATTCAAAACACCATGGGTTCCATTGGTGCCAATACTTGGAATGGTTTCCTGTTTCCTCATGATGGCTTCCCTGCCATTCGATACATGGATGCGTCTAATGGCGTGGATGGCTCTTGGCTTTATTATCTATTTTGGTTACGGAAAATCCAGAGCAAAATTTTAAATCCATATAACCCGAACGAATTCCGTTTTTCTGACGGAATTTAGAGAACATTTTAAGGAAGGAACAGTAAAAGAGGCTGCGGGACCTGCGCCCCCTACTTTCTTATGTATTCTTTCATTCTCCTCGATACGCAAAACATTCCCGTTTCCCCGGATTCTTTTTGGAGGAATCTCTCACTGATTATCATCAGTTTCCTGATGTTCGGTGGAACGATTTATATCTATTTCCGACTGAGGAGCGGAACCTTCCGTCGTATCCGAAAATTACTCGAAGAACGCGTTGAAGTAAAAACCCGGCAGCTGGTTGAAAAGAATGCCGAACTCGAAAAATTATCGCTTGTTGCCAGCAGAACCGACAACGCGGTTTTAATTGCCGCTCCATTCGGAGAAATTGAATGGGTAAACGATGGGTTTATCCGCCTAATGGGGATGAGCAAAGAGAAGGTTGTTGGAAAAAAACTCGACGAAATTCAAGTGTATACTAACATACACAGCGAAATGGACCTCGCGATAAAGGAAAAACATTCAAGAATATTTGAGTCGAATGTAACAACGCATCACCTTGAAAATATCTGGATCTCTTCTACGCTGACTCCCATTTATGATGAAAATGGCAATCTGAAAAAACTGGTTCTTGTTGACACCAACATCACCTCCAGTAAAAAGATGCAGCAGCAGATCGAACAATCCCTCAAGGAAAAAGAAGTGCTGTTAAAAGAAATTCACCACCGTGTAAAAAACAATTTACAGATCATCATCAGCCTGCTCAATTTGCAATCCGGTTACATAAAAGACGAAGTAACACTGAAGGCGGTGAAAGACGGGCAAAACAGGGTTCGTTCAATGGCTCTTGTTCATGAAAAGTTTTATCAGGCAAACGAACTGACCGAAATTGATTTCGGAGATTACGTTGAAAAGCTTTCCCGGTTCCTCTATCAGAGCTATGGCGATAAAACAGACAGAGTAAAAGTTGTCGTTGAATCCGATCGTGTTTCGCTCGATATGGATACCGCGATGCCCTGCGGATTGCTCGTGAATGAAATAGTTTCGAATGCGTATAAATATGCATTTCCGGATTCAATGGAAGGCGAAATAAAAATTCAATTGAGCCGGAATGATGGAAAGGTAACCATGAAAATATCAGATAATGGAATAGGGCTCCCCGAAGGTTTCTCCATCGAAAATGCTGAATCCCTGGGAATGCAGTTAATTCAGGCCCTTACCAGTCAAATTGATGGCGAACTGATGGTTTCCAGAGAAGGGGGAGCAGCTTTTACAATTACTTTTCAATATCCGAAAGCCTGAAAATGATCAATTTATCTTTTTGATGCATTCAAAAGGGAAACAAAAACCCATATTTTCTTGTACAAGGTCTAATTAAACCCAAACTATGGCCGCACTTAAAATCATGATCGTTGAAGACGAAATTATCGTCGCGAAAGACATTCAGCGAATTTTGAAAAAACTTGGCTACGAAGCTTTTGATCCGTATGCAAATGGAAAAAAAGCACTCGATTCCGTAGAAAAACTGAACCCTGATTTAATCTTGCTTGATATCAATCTCAAGAGTAGCGAAATTGACGGGATCCAGGTTGCCGAACAAATTCATCAACACTATCAGATTCCTTTTATCTTTTTAACTGCCTTTTCTGATAAAACCACCCTTGATCGCGCCAAGCTCACAGAGCCTTATGGTTATATCATTAAACCGTTCGAAGAGGATGATATTCGTACAGCTATAGAAATAGCATATTACAAATACACCAAGGACCTTGAAATGCAAAACAAAGGCAATCGTTTTGCTGCAGCCCTTGATAATCTTGAAGTTGCCGTCATCATTACCGACTCTAACGAGAAGGTAATCTTCATGAACAAAATGGCGGAAACACTTACCGGCTGTTTGAAGCAGGAAGCGCTTGGCAAGGACATTGCCATTGCAATGAAAAATTCCGGAAACGAAACGAAAAGTGTTTTCAAAACACTGGCTCACACTGTTGTTGGTGAAGCACAAAAACAGGATAGTGACGCGGAAGTCCCGGTCTCTAACGGAGCAGCGGAACATAAAGTCGCGGTCAATACATTCCCGATTCTTTCCGTCAACAATAAAATCAGCGGATGCGCATTTGTAATGACTACGCCCGGAAGGAAAGACGCGATTCAGGAAACAAGCACAGACAAAAATCTGTTCAACTTTCTCGAAAACATCTATGCGAACAATAGCTTCTTTGTAAAAAAAGATTCTCGTTTCGTCAAGGTGAATTTCCAGGATATTCTTTGGATAGAAGCACTCGACAATTACGTCATCATCAAAACATCTTCTAAGGAACAGTTCATTCTGCATAGTTCCATGAAAGACATCGAGGTGAAGCTTCCGCAATTAAATTTTGCCCGTGTGCATCGTTCCTATATTGTGCAACTGGAGAAAATTAATGCGCTCGAGGAAAATGCCTGCATCATCGATGGAAACCGAATTCCGATTGGCAAATCCTATAAAGATAATCTCATGAGTCGACTGAACCTCTTTTAAAAAGGTGCAGAACGAACGTTGACGGGAAAAACGATTTTCCGTATCAAAACTCATCCTTAGGACCATCCTGAAGATGAGTTTTATTTCATCCGCCCTTCATTCGATCCTGATTAGAATCGGGGGATATTCGCTTGCTGTTTATAACCCGCTTTGTTACCTGCCGTGCCGCAAACACAGACAATCATTGAAGTAAAAAACCTGGTGAAACACTATGGCGATCTTCCTGCGGTGCAGGGAATCAGTTTTAGTGTTTTCGAAGGAGAAATTTTCGGTCTGCTTGGCCCCAATGGCGCCGGTAAAACAACTACCCTGGAAATCATCGAAACGTTGCGCGATAAAACTTCCGGGGAAGTAATGGTGGATGGCCTTTCTGTTGATCATCATCCCGGAGAAATAAAGAAAAGTATTGGCGTCCAACTTCAATCTGCAGGTTATTACCCCAGCCTTACACTCGCGGAACTGCTCCGGCTTTTTTCGGGACTTTACAATGTTCCTGTTGACCCAATTGAAATGCTTAGGCTCGTCGGACTTGAAGACAGGGCAAAATCAAAATACAAGGAACTTTCAGGAGGGCAAAAACAACGTTTTTCAATTTGTACTACGCTGATCAATAAACCACGTGTGGTATTTCTTGACGAGCCGACTACCGGTCTGGATCCACAGGCAAGAAGAAACCTTTGGGATTTGATTCGTCAGGTACGTGAAAAAGGAACTACTGTTGTACTTACCACACATTACATGGACGAAGCCGAAAGTCTGTGTGATCGTGTGGCGATTGTTGAAAAAGGAAAAATCATAGCACTGGATACTCCTGAAAACCTGATCGACAAACTAGTGTCAACCGGGTTTGAAAGAAAAAAAGAAGTGAAAAAAGCCAACCTGGAAGACGTATTCCTCTCGCTCACAGGTCAGGAGTGGAGAGACGAATAATTCCGAAAAGGAAAAATGAAAACGAAACGCAGGGAATATAATCAGTGGAAAGCGATGTTGGCAATTACAGTTGCCAGCCTTCGTTCAATTACCCGGAGCCCATCCGCGGTAATTTTTAGTCTCGGTTTTCCTCTGGTCTTTATTGTAGTTTTTGGATTCATCAGCGGAAACAGAATCCGCCTCGAAGTTGGTGTCGATAATTCCAGCGACACAACCTCAGCCATTTATCAGTCGATCCGACAAATTTCAAATGTCGAATTGATCACCGACAAAAGCAATGAAGAACTTAAACAACAGCTGATCAAAGGTCGTGTAGACGCGATTTTAAAACTACACCCTGTAAATAACTCTGCTGATGGAAACACCATTGAGGTTATTACTTCCAAAGCCTCCCGTGAAAAGGGAACATTTGTTCAGTCGATGCTCACCAATATCATTGACAAACAGAATATCGCGTACTTCCGTTCACTCAGTAATCATCAGGATGCAAATAGTGCGGGCGCCGGTGATTGGGCTAACAACCTGACTCAACTGAAGCAATCCGAAATAGAAGGAAGGGAATACAAAATGATTGACTTCATTCTTCCCGGACAACTTGGATTTTCAATTCTAAGCGCAGGTGTTTTTGGTACTGCATTTGTTTTTTTCTCATTGCGACAAACGCTCGTCTTGAAAAGATTTTTTGCAACCCCGATCAGCAAAACATTTATTGTCCTCGGAGAAGCACTCAGCCGTTTGATTTTTCAATTAGCCGGTTCACTGATTATTATTCTGATTGGAAAATTTGTTTTTGGATTCACTCTCATTAACGGACTCTGGACTGTAATAGAAATGCTGGTACTTTCCGCAATGGGACTCATCGTTTTTATGGGCTTTGGATTTGTTGTGTCCGGATTGGCAAAAAGCGAAAGTGTTATACCTCCCCTTGCCAACGTAGTTACATTACCACAATTCCTTCTCAGCGGAACATTCTTCCCCATTGACGCTTTTCCTCCCTGGTTGCAAACAATTTGTAAAGGATTGCCGTTAACATATTTGAATGACGCACTTCGGAAAGTGGCATTCGAGGGGGCGGGCCTGATGGATGTATCACATCAGATCATGATCATTGTGCTGTGGGGAATCATTGTTTATGTAGCAGCAGTTCGCTTTTTCAGATGGGAATAAGGAATTCGCAACATATTGATGGTCATTCGTCACAAAAACGCAAGATTTCATCCTATTGATGTACAACAGCTTACAAAGTATTATTACCTTAGCAACAGGAACTAATTCTTTATGCAAATGAGGCTCATTACCCCCTCTTGGGTGAGCAGATTAATATTTTGTTTTTTGATTTGCCTTTTACCTCACTTGTCAACTGCACAAGCGGGGAAAAATGGAGCAAAATCAATAAATGGTACCGTTAGTGTAAACGAATACACTACACTGGCTACTGATGCAAGCGCAGGTGCAACTTCCATCACGGTTGCCAATACAACACTAAATACGAACGGTTATTTTTCTGGCCCTCTTGCTGCCGGTGATTTGATATTTTTAATTCAGATTCAAGGGGTGAATATCGGCTCTGCGGATGATACTACATACGGAGCGATACAGAATTATAACAATTGCGGTCACTATGAATTTGCGGAAGTAGTTTCAGTACCCAATTCCAGTACAATTAATATCGCCTGCACGCTGCAAAAAAATTACTCCACCTCCGGCAGGACTTTGATTGTACGTGTTCCAAGATACACAACACTCACGGTGAATGGCGGCGGCACACTCACTTGTCCTGCATGGAATGGCTCAACAGGTGGCGTGCTGGTTTTAGAAGTTCAGGCTAATACCTCCATCAACAGTGGTGGTAAAATCGATGTCAGTGGAAAAGGATTCCGCGGAGGAGCACTTCTTGAAAACAATGCTACCTGGGGTGTTCTGAATTACAGAGATCCGCAATCGGCTTACGGTGGTGAAAAAGGAGAAAGTGTTTTCGGTTATCAGGCCGATTACGACGCGATCAACGGGCGTTATTGCAAAGGAGCACCTGCGAATGGCGGCGGTGGAGCAAGTGCGCACAATGGCGGTGGAGGCGGTGGAAGTAACGCCGGCAGCCTTGCTGGCTGGACAGGTCGCGGCAACCCCGATGTTTCTACAGGCTCCTGGGCATCAGCCTGGAATCTGGAATATACCGGCTTCGCTTCTTCAACATCCAGTGGTGGCGGCAAAGGCGGTTATACTTTTTCTTCTTCAGATCAGAATGCACTTTCGGTTGGTACAACCAATTCCGCCTGGGGAGGTGATGCAAGAAGAGACAACGGCGGTCGCGGTGCAAGGCCATTGGATTATTCCGGCGGAAGATTATTTCTTGGTGGCGGTGGTGGTGGCGGCGACCAAAATGACAATTACGGTGGAGCTGGTGGAGCCGGAGGTGGTATCGCTTACCTCATGGTTCAGGGAGATATTTTTGGATCCGGTCAGATTTTAGCGAATGGAGCGAATGGTTCAGGGACAGTATCTACCGGTACCGATGGTTCCGGTGGTGGTGGTGCAGGCGGAGTAATCATGCTCAATGTACTGGGAAACATTTCAGGGGTAACCGCAAATGCTAACGGAGGCAATGGTGGAAGTCAGAGTGTTGGTGTATTTTCTACCGAAGCGGAAGGTCCCGGAGGCGGAGGCGGAGGCGGATATGTAGCAATTTCTAATGGCGCGATTACAAGAACCGCAAACGGAGGAAACAATGGAACGACCAACTCGAGATCTCTCACAGAATTCCCTCCCAATGGTGCAACAAAAGGTGGTGCCGGAATCTCTAACGCTACGATCAGCAATTTTAAAATCTTACCAACTACAGTATTGATTTGCGGTGGCGGATCATCCACGATCACACTAACCCCTACCGGCACCGTTCCTCCGGGAACGATTTTTTATTGGTATGATCAGGCTGTTGGCGGAACACTGCTCACAACAGGAACAAGCTATACAACACCGTCTCTGTCCGCGAACACAACTTATTACGTGGGAACCTGTCCTGGTTTTTACAGAACGCCTATTCAAGTAACGGTGAGTGCGGTGACAACCAACTTTACGTCATCTGTCGCATGCGAAGGTGCCGCAACAACATTTACTGCAACGGGAAGCGCGACAGCAGGAGCGGTCACAGGATGGAGCTGGAATTTTGGTGATGGAACAGGGACGGCCTCTCAGCAAAATCCATCTTACACATATACCACCGCTGGTTCTTATACAACCACACTAACAGCGACCGACAACAATGGTTGCACAGCATCTGTGTCGCATACAGTTACTGTTTCACCCCGACCAACAGTATCCTTCACTTCTTCTTCAACAGTAGGATGTGGAAGTGTTACAATCAATTTTACAAACAACACAACAAACGCGAATTCTTATACCTGGAATTTTGGTGACGGCACGCCATCGTCTTCACAGACATCGCCAACACATACCTATTCGGGAGTTGGCGCCTATACGGTTACACTCACAGCTTCCAATAGCGCAGGTTGCACAAACACCTCTTCACAAACCAATCTGATTACCATCTACCCTCAACCAACAGCATCGTATTCTTCAAATAACAATGTGTGTCTTGGAGACACCATTTATTTTACAAATCTTTCCAACGGAAATGGTGGCGTTTTTACTTCTCACAGCTGGAATTTTGGAGACGGCTCACCAACATCTTCCCAAGCCAATCCCTATCACGTGTTTGCCACAGCAGGAAATTTTTCTGTTCAGCTCACATCAAATACGACACATTGCAGTGACGATACCACTATTACAATTACCATAGCTCCTGCACCACAGGTAAATTTCAGCTCTACACCATCAAATGGTTGTGGACCACTGGCTGTAAATTTCACCAATACAACCACGGGCTCTCCCGTTTACTCATGGAATTTTGGCGACGGTAGCCCGTCTACATCAACGGCTGCTCCTTCACACACCTATTCATCAGCCGGAACATATTCTGTAACTCTGATAGCTACACAGGGTTCTTGTGCAGACACGCTCACCATCCCATCAATGATCACGGTCTATCAAAAACCGACGGCATCATTTTCTTCGATCACGACTTTATGTCTTGGAGATACAGTCTTTTTCACAAATGCTTCAACGGGAAATGGTGCAACAATTACAGGGTATTCATGGAATTTTGGAGACGGCTCTCCTGCATCATCCGTAAATCAACCGTATCATGTGTATGGTTCTGCCGGAAATTTTTCTGTCGTGTTGACGGCATCCACTGCCAATTGCTCCGATGATTCCACGCGAACAATTTCAGTAAATCCGGCGCCCGTAGTTAGCTTCGGTGCTTCATCTACATCCGGATGCAATCCCTTCACGGTTTCATTTACAAATACAACAACCGGAAGTCCTGCATACACTTGGAATTTTGGCGATGGCTCACCCGCATCTTCCGCCACAACACCTTCACATGTGTATGCTTCCTCCGGGACATATACTGTCACCCTGATTGCAACTCAGGGATCTTGTGCGGATACACTAGTGAGAACAAATTATATCACAAGCAACCCAACGCCTACTGCTTCCTTTACTTCCAACAACAATGTTTGTCTTGGCGACACTATTTTCTTTGCCAATACTTCTACCGGAAACGGAAGCCCACTTAATACATACTCGTGGGACTTTGGTGATGGCAGCCCGGGCTCATCTATCACCAACCCGTATCATGTGTTCGCGACTGCGGGTTCATTTCCAGTTCATCTCACTTCGGCCTCGGCGAATTGTTCTGATGATACTACCATTCAGATAACTGTCGCTCCCGCTCCTGTCGTATCATTCAGCGCTCCTGTGACAAGCGGTTGTAACCCGCTTGTCGTGAACTTTTCAAATGCAACAACCGGTAGCCCTGTATACACATGGGATTTTGGCGACGGTAGCCCTTCCGCTTCATCAGCAACCCCATCTCATACTTATACCACTGCAGGCAGTTATTCGGTTACTTTAATTGCGGCTCAGGGCTCTTGTTCAGATACACTTGTTTCGCCATCCATGATCAATGTCACCGCGAAACCAACAGCATCGTATGCTGCTCCATCAGCTGTTTGTCTTGGCGATACTATTCATTTTACGAATTTGTCGAACGGAAACGGATCGACGATAACCGCCTACACCTGGAATTTTGGAGACGGAAGCCCTTCGTCTTCCGCGACTCAACCAAGCCATCTTTTTTCTTCCGCGGGAAATTATTCTGTGACACTTACTACGCAAGCAGGCGGTTGTTCTGATGACACAACAATTGTCATCGCTGTAAACCCCGCACCACAAGTGAATTTCTCTTCCAATAGTACCACCGGTTGCGGTCCGCAAACAATACAATTTACAAATGCGACAACGGGATCACCTGCATACTCCTGGAATTTTGGAGATGGGTCCTCCTTGTCAACCGCAACAAACCCATCACATTTGTACAGCAACTCCGGAACATATACAGTAACTCTCATTGCTTCACAGGGATCATGTGGTGATACGCTTGTTCAAACGAATATGATCACTATCGCTCCGCAACCAACTGCGGCTTTTAGCGCATCTAATGTTTGTCTGGGCGACACGGTTCATTTTAGTAATCTTTCATCAGGAAATGGCGGCACAATCACTTCTTATTCCTGGAATTTTGGTGACGGATCTCCGGTAAACTCTTTGCAGAATCCGGCACATCTGTATACGACCTCCGGCAGTTTCACCGTAACACTTTCGGCCGCGACGTCAATGTGTTCCGATGATAGTACATTATCAATTGTTGTCAGCCCTGCTCCGCAGGTTCAGTTTTCAAGCTCAACAAGCTCAGGCTGTTCTCCGGTTTCTGTGAACTTTACAAATACAACCACTGGAGCCCCTGTCTATACATGGAACTTTGGCGATGGATCACCATCCTCCTCACTTACTGCCCCAACGCATGTATATTCTGCTGCTGGCATCTATACTGTGACTCTGATCGCGACACAGGGTTCTTGTGCCGATACACTTTCGATTCAAAACATGATTTCTGTGCAGTCGAGTCCGATAGCACAATTTTCTGCCAGCACACCGTGCTTTGGTGACACGCTCTACTTTACAAATCAAAGTCAGCCAAACGGTACATCTATCAGTGGTTACACGTGGAACCTTGGCGATGGAAGTCCGCAATCTTCTCAAACGGATGTGGCACATTATTACAATACTGCGGGAAGTTATTCTGTTACGCTCATTACTTCGGGTACAGGTGGATGTTCTGATACAGCGACGCAATTAGTAAACGTTTTACCCCGACCCACCGTAACATTCAGTGCAAGCACTGCAACCGGTTGCGACAGCCTCACCGTTAATTTTACAAATACAACCACCGGCGCAAATACTTACCATTGGAGTTTTGGTGATGGAGATACATCCGCGCTTCAATCACCATCTCACAGCTTTACCTCACCAGGGTCCTATACAGTTGGACTTACTGCACAAGCAACCGGCGGCTGTTCCGCAACACGTGCATATGTAAACATGGTGATTGTCCGAAGATCTCCGATCGCACAGTTTGCTTCTTCCGCCTCTTCTATTTGCCCTGGCGATTGTATTTCATTTACCGATAATTCCGGAACCGGAATCACAGGATGGCAATGGACATTTGCGGGAGCAAATCCATCTTCCGCATCAGTGAGCAACCCATCAATGGTTTGTTATCCGAATATCGGAACATATGATGTTGGCCTAACGGTGACTGGTGGATATTGTTCCGGATCCTCCACTATGAACGGAATGGTTCACGTTGTGAACTGTTCTCAATTGCCGAAAGCGAATTTCATCAGCAGCGATACCGGTCTTTGTGGAGGCTCCTGCATCTCTTTTGTTTCGATGTCATTGAATGCAACATCCTGGCAATGGTCATTCCCCGGCGCGTCACCGTCATCTTCTACGGATGAAAACCCTTCTTCTGTTTGTTATTCTACACCGGGTAATTATTCTGTTGTTCTTCTCGTTTCAAATGCCAGCGGGTCCGACTCATTACGAATGATAAATTTTATTCAGGTTAACCCAAATCCGGCGACACCATCATTCAGTCAGACCGGAGACACACTCATGGCTTCCCCGGCTGCTGCATACCAATGGTATTTCAATGGAGTGCCAATTTCCGGGGCAACATCACAAAGATTTATCGCGACACTGTCAGGTAACTATTCTGTAGAAATTACAGATGGCAAAGGATGTACAGCCATTTCCCCGGTACGCTATGTAGCTCTTGTTGGAATTGAAGAAACTCAAAGCCAGATTATTCTTTTACTCTATCCTAACCCTGTTGAAGGTCAGCTGAATCTTCTCATACATTCCGGAACAAATACCAAAGCTAATGTTGCATTGGTGGATGCTCTTGGACAAATTCTTTTATCACGAGACATTCAATTGAATTCAGACGATCAGCTGTTCACTTTTGATTGTACTAATTTTGCACCCGGACTCTATTGGGTTCGTATTTCAAGCGCCGGTGGTAGTGTGAACAGAAAAATCCTGATCCGCTAATTTTTTTAAAACCACGGCTTTCTTTTTGTTTCCGGTCTTCCCGGAATAGATCTGAATTAATAAATTGTTTTTGAAAGCAGGATTAGTAATCGCTTTTAACTAATCCTGAAAAACAACCTCCCGGATCCGAAAACTTACAACTGTAAGAAAAGGACGCATTTCGTTCAGCCTTAACCGAACGCATTCCCTCGTTTTCTGTATAATATATAAATATTGATCGGCGGAATTGCCGGTTGGGGGGTAAACAAATGCGAATTCTAATTTTATTTCTACTTACTGTTATTATTCTTCCCGGGAAGATTTGCGCGCAAAGCAATACCGGAGGAGCCGGCGACGTGTCTACATTCTACGACATGTCACTGGAAGAGCTCATGAAAATTGAGGTTTCTGTTGCATCAACAAAAGCCCTCACAACCCGTGAGTCTCCGGGAATTCTTACTATCATCACAGAGGATGAAATCCGGAAATCGGGAGCGACCGATTTGATAGAGCTTCTTCAAAAAGTTCCGGGATTTAATTTTGGTGTGGATGTGGAAGGTGTCGTTGGAATTGGCGTTCGGGGTAATTGGGCACACGAAGGAAAAGTATTGATGTTGCTGGATGGTCACGAGTTGAATGAAGACCTTTTTTCTGCACTTGAAATGGGCGCGCATTATTCCCTCGACCTGATTAAACAGATTGAAATAATACGTGGTCCCGGTTCCGCGAGCTATGGTGGAAACGCGGAATATGCGGTTATTAATATTATCAGTAAACATGCTCCCGGTGGAGATGGAATCCTGGTCAATTCTGCTTATAGTCAAATGAGCAGACAATTTGCGTCCAGAAACTTCTCATTTAATGTATCCAAACCAATCGGTAAAGCCAACTTATCTCTTACATCTTTTTTAAGTCAGGCAAACCGAAGCCAGGATGATTTTACGGACAATTTCGGACAGTCTTACAACATGGCGAATCAATCGCCGATTAATACAGCTCAATACAAACTGGACTTTTCCTGGAAATCACTAAAGGTATCTGCATTCGCTGATCAATATCACCTGCAACAGCGCGACGGATATGAGAATGTGCTTACAAAGAAGTACCCGACAAACTTTGATTCTTATCATCTTTTGGCTGAATACGAAATCCGAACAGGAAAGAAGCTCACGCTTACTCCTGTAATAAAATACAAATACCAGCTTCCGTGGACTTTTGATGGAGTTTCAGAAGAAGATGAATTCACTCCGTATAAAGTAAGTGTTCAGAATATTCAGGGTTCACTCAGAGCTAATTATGATTTTTCTTCTTCAGTGAATTTAATATCAGGGATCGAAGCGAATAGACAATTTGCAAAACAACTTCTTGACAGTGTTTATTTTGGAACAAATGACAAAGAATTCCAGACAAATAATTTTGCTGCCTTCAGCCAACTTTTAATCAAACACAAAATCGCCAACCTTACTCTGGGTGCCAGATATAATTACAACGACAGATTTGACGCCGCGTTTGTTCCCCGTGTTGGCGTCACCCGAGTGTTTAATAAATGGCATTTAAAACTATTGTATAGTTCAGCTTTCCGCTCGCCATCCATAGAAAACATTAATTCCGGACCCGGAATTAAACCCGAGCGCACGACAGTGATTGAACTGGAAACCGGATATAAGTTAGGAGACAAATCCTATCTGACAGCAAACATCTTTGATATTACCACGCATGATGCAATTATTTTCTATTATGATCAGGATAACATTGATGCATATAAAAATGAAGGCATGACAGGAACAAGAGGTGTTGAATTTGAATACCGCGTTAAAACTGCTTCAGGATATATGAATTTAAATTATGCCTACAGCACGACCAATGGAAAAGCTACCAATGAGCGTTATGCTGTTCCCGGCAAAAAAGGGTTGCTGATTGGATTCCCTGAAAATAAGATCGGACTTCTTTCAAATCTTCGTCTTACTTCAAAGATTAATGTTTCTCCTGCTGTTAGTTGGGTTGATAAACGCTATGATGTTTACAATGATCCAATTTCAGGAGCAGAACAATTGAAGGTTTATAAGCAGGCGATTTACATAGACATGATGTTCAATTTTGAAGAAAATATTGTGAAAGGATTATTGATTCAGGCCGGCTGCACGAACATACTTGACGATAAGGTGGTCTTTATTCAACCCTACAAAAGCAATCATGCCGCATTACCCGGGACTTCCAGAGAATTTCGCTTAAAAGTTTCTTACAATCTGAGTTTCCGAAAATAAAAGACGAGTGAACAACCGGAGAAAATCATATAGCAGAATAATAGCCGCGATCCGATATTGGATTGCCGGCTTACTTATTCTTTGTATGACTTCATCCCGACTTTTTGCACAAAGTAACGAAGCCGACATCAAGGCAATGTTCCTCTTTAATTTTATAAAATATGTTGAATGGCCGCAAGCAAAAGAAACCAGCACATTTAAAATTGGAGTAATCGGAAAATCTCCAGTCACAGAATCACTCAAGAAAGTAATCGCTCAAAAAGTGAATGAGGGTCGTAAAATTGAAGTGATCACTTTTGCAACCAATGAAGATGTGGAATGTCAAATGATTTTTGTTCCGGAAGACACTGAGTTTAAAGCGGAAGACCTGCTTCGTTTAAAACACATTAGAGGACTTCTTGTTATTTCCGAATCAGCAGCCCATTCGCAAAAGTGGGCGGCAATAAATCTTTTAACCGTAGACAATAAAATTCGTTTTGAAATCAACCAGAGTGCAGCCAAAGCCGGAGGAATAAAAATTTCTTCTCAATTGAGCAACCTGGCAATATCTGTCAACCCCTAAGCAAATCGCCTCGATGAAATCGAAAAGCTACAAAATAGACCTGGAAATTTACATCGTGTTCATCGTTGTAATTGGTATCTCGGTATTTAATGCCATTTACAGTTCCCTGAACATTTCCAGAAACCAGGATGTCACCACGAAAATCATGACTGTGGAAATTCCCTCGCTTCAGTCATTGGAAAACATGAACCTGTTGGTGACCAAGGCAAAAATGTACACTACAAACTGGGTCTACCTGCAGGGAAATAAAGAGGACAAGGAAAAGCTCAAGGAATTACAGGCAATTGAATATCCGGAACTGAAGGGCAATATTCTTGCCCTGATGACGCTTTGGAATGATCAGGAAAACGCGGATAGCGTCCAGCAGATTTTCACACATTTTGAGAAGCTGATGGTTTATCAGAAACAAATAATGAGCACGCTGGTCACATTTGATGATTACGAAGACCCGATGAAGAAATTTTCTTCAGAAGAAATTATAGAAAATCAAATTCTCCCTGCAAGTACAAATATTATCACGCAGCTCAATCAGGTCATTCTCAAGAAAAAAGCGCAGGCGGAATTCGAACATAACCAAATGCGCGCTTCTTCACGTGCACTTATGTGGAGCGTACTTGGTATCGCGATTTTGATTGTGATCGTTGTGCTGATCGCGGCATTCTATATGTCCAACAACATCATCGTTCCTACCATGAAACTGAAGAATTACATTCTCATGATGGGGAAAGGCGAAATTCCTGAAATGGATCTTGAGCCCAGAAAGAATGCTGTCGGACAAATGACAGAAGCTGTCAGAACCCTAATGCATAGCCTGAAACGCACGGCGCGTTTCGCGCACAACATCGGAGATGGAAAATTCAATGTGGAATTTCAGCCCCTTGGTGAAAACGACGAACTCGGAAATGCTCTTGTTCAAATGCGCGCCAGTCTTCAACAGGCCGATAACGACAACAAACAACGGAACTGGATCTCTACCGGTATCGAACAAATTAACGGTGTACTTCGCGAAAACAACGATGACATTGCTCGTTTGAGTGATGAAATAATTTCCATGCTTGTGAATTATATCTCCGCTTTTCATGGCGCGATTTATTTGCTCGAAACAAATGAATATGATAACAGAAGCTGGATCGAATTACACGGCAGTTACGCGCTTGATGAAAGAGCAAAAGCAAAGAAACGTATAGAAATCGGAGAAGGTCTGGTTGGACAATCTGTTAAACAGGGCACTCCAATTTATTTGCAAAACGCTCCTTCGGCCTACGCAACAATTAATTCCGGACTTGGAGAATCGCCGGCATCGCACGTTGTTATTATTCCCCTCAAACACCACGGTGTTGTTTATGGGGCAATTGAATTGGCTTCATTTACCCAATTCGAGAGTCACAAACAGGATTTCATTGAGAACATCGGAGAAACAATTGCCTCCACAGTAGCTTCTGTAAAAGCGAATACACTTACCCGCAGACTGCTTGACGAAACCAAGAAACAAGCGGAAAGATTGTCGGCACAGGAAGAGGAATTACGTCAGACAAACGAGGAACTTTCGAACCAGTCCAAGTTATTACAGGCCTCGGAAGAAGAACTGAAACAAAGTAACCACGAGTTGAAACAGAATACACACGAACTGGAACATCAGAATGAAGTTTTGGAACAAGCCAGGGAAGCATTGAGTCTTAAAGCAAAAGAGCTTGAGCTCAATAGCAAATACAAATCAGAATTCCTCGCGAACATGTCTCATGAGCTCAGAACACCACTCAACAGTGTTTTGATTCTCGCGAAACTTTTATCAGAGAATAAGGCCAGCAACCTCAACGACAAACAGGTTGAATACGCACGAGTAATTCACAAAAGTGGAACCGATCTTCTTGTTCTGATTAATGACATCCTGGATTTATCCAAAATTGAAGCCGGGAAAGTAGAACTGATTTTTGAAGACACCGAGATCAAGACGGTGAAAGAAGATCTCCGCGCCTTGTTCACAGAACTTGCAAGAGAAAAGAAAATCGAATATGAGATTGAACAGCATTCGAATTTGCCTGAACGTTTTATGACCGACAGAGTACGTCTCGAACAGATTATCAAAAACATGTTGTCGAACGCGTTCAAATTTACTCCACAGGGCGGGAAGGTATTGTTACGCATTAAGCAACCCGACAGACAAGTGAAGTTTACGAACCCGCATTTGTTGAATAGCAGTCATGTAATTGAATTTTCCGTCACAGATACAGGCATTGGTATTCCTCTGGAAAAACAACAGCTGATTTTTGAAGCATTTCAACAGGCCGACGGCTCTACCAATCGTAAGTTTGGCGGAACAGGTCTTGGATTGTCAATTAGTAAAATGCTGGTTGCGATGTTGGGAGGAGAAATGCAATTGCATTCTGAACAAGGAAAAGGAAGTACGTTTTCAATGTATCTGCCCCTGGACGCAAAACAAATACCTGTTCATTCATTGAATTCTGATTCGTCCGGAGATACACTTACAACCACTGTCGATCAGAGACCAACCGATCCCGGAAATGAATCCAGAATGAACTTTGCCACAGAAACGCAGGTGATTGCCGACGACAGGGATTGTCTGGATGGATCAGAACCTGTTCTGTTGATTGTGGAAGATGATGTACAATTTGCACGCATCCTTCTCGATATGGCGCATGAGAAAAACTATAAAGCAGTAGTGGCTACTCATGGTGATGTTGGACTTCGCTTTGCGGAAGAAATCAATCCCGCGGCAATAATCATGGACATGCAATTACCAGGAATGGATGGCTGGTCGGTCTTAAAGAAAATTCGTGAAAACGAGAAGATCAAACACATTCCCATTCACATCATGTCGGCCATGGACCGACAGAAGCTCGGTTTGGAAATGGGCGCAACAGCGTACCTCCGGAAACCGCTTGAAAAGAATGATCTCGACAAGGCTTTCCAGGACATCGACAAAGAGATTTCAAAAGAAATCCGTCACGTCTTGATCATAGAAGACACAATTATTCAGCAGGACATTGTAAAAAACCTGCTTCTTTCAAAAAACAAGCAAACAAGATTCTTTTCAGCAATAAATACGCAAGAGGCTGAACAACTATTGACAGGGGCGAAATTTGATTGCATAATACTTGATTTGGATCTTGGGAATGGACAGGAAGAAGGTGTTTCGCTTCTTGAAAGGATAAAATCTGATCCGACCCATTCTGCCACGCCGGTTATCATATTTACCGGTTCTGAAATAAATGAAGATCAGGAGAAGCAATTGAGCAAATGGTCGGAAGCAATTGTCTTGAAGAATGGACAATCACTGGATCGTTTGATAAGTGAGACAGAACATTTTTTGCATTCTGTTAAAGAACAGTCTGGTGATCAGCCGGGATTCAAAATCCCTGCCATGATGGAAGACATGCTTCTTGGCCGCAATGTTTTGCTGGTTGACGATGACATGCGGAATATTTATGCCCTGAGCAGTGTTCTTGAAGGTCAGAACATGCGTGTGATTACTGCAATCAATGGAAAGGATGCTTTATCCAAGCTGGAACAGCATCCTGAAATTGAAATTGTATTGATGGACATAATGATGCCTGAAATGGATGGCTACCAGGCGATGCAGGAAATCAGAAAAAACAAGCAGACCCACGCCCTCCCAATTATTGCGTTAACAGCAAAAGCAATGGTGGGAGATAGAGAAAAATGTATCCAATGCGGAGCATCGGATTATATTTCAAAGCCGGTCAATACTGATCAACTCTTATCATTGATGAGAGTGTGGTTATACAAAGGGTGATTACAAAAGATTACGTTTCGGAACACATGAGCAATATCGTGACCACAGTACATTCTGAACAATCGATCAATGCTGTCCT
This sequence comes from Bacteroidota bacterium, assembly GCA_016720935.1. Classification (NCBI taxonomy): domain Bacteria; kingdom Pseudomonadati; phylum Bacteroidota; species Bacteroidota bacterium. Next base: position 21,630 of record JADKJP010000002.1, on the reverse strand, counting down.
CTCCCACCTGGAGGAAAGGCATGGATATGACTTTTCAGATTATGCGAGATCAACCATTGATCGCAGGCTGCATCATTTTCTGTTAAAAGAGAAGATCTCAAGCCCGTCAGAACTGATTGACAAACTGAAAATGCAAAAAATGTTTCACGTGAAATTAACAGAAGCCCTTACTGTCAATTTTACGGAGATGTTCAGGGATCCATCCTTTTTTGTTTCCCTTACACGTAAAGTTTTTCCATTTCTTGCGACTTACCCATCAATTAAAATATGGCATGCGGGATGCTCGACAGGAGAGGAAGTGTATTCACTCGCTATCCTGTTGCACGAATTGGATTTGCTACATAAAACAAAAATTTATGCAACAGATATGAATGAAACCTGTTTGAAGACTGCTTCGGAGGGAATTTATTCGTTCGAGCAAATCAGACACTATACTCATAATTACAGGAAGGCCGAAGGAAGAAAGGACTTCTCCTGTTATTATGAAGCAACGAATAACGGTGCCCGGATACATGATTTTCTGAAAAAGAATGTGTCGTTCTTTCCACACAATTTGGTTTCGGATCATAGTTTCAATGAGTTTCATCTGATTTTGTGCAGAAATGTTTTGATATATTTTAATCGTGATTTGCAAGGTCGGGTAGTTGATTTATTCAATAAGAGTTTGAATAATCTGGGTTATCTGGCTATCGGAAATAAGGAAAATCTGCTGTTTAACGGACAGCGAAAAAATTTTGGAATCGTTGACAAAGAAGAGAAGATATACAGAAAGGTTGTTTTTTCAGCTCAAAAACTGTAAGAACTGGTAGAAATTAATCACACAAAATTCTATTACTGATTAAATTGTATTTTGAAGTTTTCCCAAGCACACAGAATCATGCACACAGAAGTTTTACAACACACAGGTACGGAAACGAATGAAGGATCGCGGAAAATCGCACCCGTAAATATCCTCATAGTTGACGACCGTCAGGAGAACCTGATTTCTTTAGAGAGCATTCTGGAGAATGAGAACAGAACAATTTTTAAAGCGCTGAGTGGAAACGAAGCACTTCGTATTGCATTGGAAAAAGAAATAGCCGTGATTCTTCTCGATGTTCAAATGCCGGAAATGGATGGTTTTGAAGTCGCACGTTTACTTGCTGAAAACTCTAGAACAAAAGACATATCAATCATTTTTGTGACGGCGATAAGCAAGGATGAAAAATTTGCCATGCAAGGTTACCAGGAAGGCGCCGTAGATTTTCTTCATAAGCCTTTAGATGTAAATGTAGTGAAGGCAAAAGTCAGCGTTTTCGAAAAACTTTATCGTCAGCGTGTAGAATTAAAAGAGTTTAATGACAAACTGATTTCTACCAATAAACAACTAGATGAATTTGTATACATCGTTTCGCATGATTTAAAGGCGCCATTACGTGGCCTAGCCAGTCTTGCATCTTTTCTTGAGGATGAATTGGGCGATAAACCTAAACAGGAAGTTGTGGATCTCCTGAATATGATGAAAAGCAGGACCGGTAGAATGCAACAGTTGATAGACGGCATTCTTCACTACTCTCGTATGGGCAATACGAAGACAGAAAGAGAATCGGTTAATCTCAAAGAATTGATTAACAGCATTATAGATCTACTTGCTCCTCCTGAAAATTGCAGATTTGAGGTATCTGACTCATTACCAGTAATATATGCCGAAAAAATTAAGTTACACGAGGTATTTCAAAATCTGATTTCAAACGGCGTTAAATACAATTCGAAGGAAGATTGTATTGTGAAGGTCGACTTTAAAGATCTTGGTGATTATTACGAATTCACGGTTACCGATAATGGTAATGGAATTAAGCCGGAACACCAGGAAAAGATCTTTGGAATTTTTCAGACGCTTCAGTCAAAGGATAAATGTGAAAGTACCGGTATCGGTTTAACGATAGTGAAAAAGATCGTGGAACAACAGGAAGGCAAAGTAACCGTGAAATCAGAATTTGGAGAAGGCTCCTCATTCACCTTCACTTGGAAAAAGTAAGTCCGGATTATTTTTCAAAAATGTAGATTACACTGGAATATTTTTCCGGATTCTTTTTTGCTGCCATGTTTGAACGAAAACCGTTAATAAATGCTGATGGAAGATTGTTCTTACCATTCAGGTATTTCTCGCTAAGCATCGAAACATAGAACGAATCAAATACCATCGGCAATGAGCGCATGTGTTTCATTCCTTCCTTAGCAAATATTTTCTTGATAATCTCGGGAGAGAAATGATAAAGATGTCTTGGAACATCATAAGCTGCCCAGTATTCTTTATACCTGTTCGCGTCATCAGAAGTATAATTAGGGACAGCGATAATAGCCTTTCCCCCACTCTGAAGAAGTGAATAGATTTGTTTTACGCGATCATTCAGCTGATGAACATGTTCCAACACATGCCACATCGATATAACGCTGAATTGACTGCCAAGGTCCTTCAAAGCCTCTTCGCCTTCAATATCCAAAGAGTAATTTTTTATTCCTTGAGCACGGGCATTGTCATTCGGTTCAATACCCTTGGTTTTCCAACCTTTTTCTTTACACACAGAAAGGAATTCTCCTGTACCGCATCCTATATCAAGGATTGATTTTTCCAATTGTCCTGCCTCTTTATTAATCAATGCAATCTTCCCGTCGATAGCTCTTTTACGAACGACCTGATAGATCTTATTAATTAAACCCTTTTTTGAATTGGAATGACTGATATACTCCGCACTCTCGTAATAACGACCTATTTCATTCGCATCCGGACGAGGATTTGTGAATTTGAATCCACATGTGGTACAATTTACGATCTGGAAAAGGTCTTGGGAGACCGTATAATCTTTACATTTAAGAAAATTTTCAAAGGATTGTCCATTGCAGACCGGGCACTCTCTTAAGATCTCCATTTTTTTCTGATGAATGTTCCACGTGAAACATTAGCGCCCCAGGTACACCATCAAGACTGAAATGTCTGCAGGAGAAACCCCGCTGATCCTGGAAGCCTGACCCAAAGTACGCGGCTTTATTTTACTTAGCTTTTGACGAGCTTCGATTGACAAGGAAGACAGATTGTGATAATCAAAGTCGTCCTTAAGACGAACTTCTTCCAGGCGCTCGAATTTTGACACAATGTCGAATTCTTTTTCAATATAACCCTCGTATTTCATCAAAATTTCGGCTTGTTCTACAACATGCTCACGAATTTCCGGGGCTATTTTCCCTGTAAATTCTTGTAAATCTTCGATATTTTGAATCAAATCCTGAATATTCACCTGTGGACGAAGCAGGATTCCGTTTAATTTGACCTTTTGCCTGATTACATCTGTTCCTAATTCAGCTAAAACGGTATTAATCGCATCGGGTTGAACAGAATATTCTTTCAGAAAGGTGATCAAGGCTTCTGTTTCCTCCACTTTTCTTCCAACAAGGGCCATTCGCTCCTCAGAAGCAAGTCCGAGACGATGACTTACGGGTGTAAGACGAATATCGGCATTGTCCTGGCGGAGTAAAGTTCTGAACTCTGCTCTGGACGTAAACATCCTATATGGCTCATCTGTTCCTTTTGTAACCAAATCATCGATCAGGACGCCGATATAGGCTTCGGATCTCTTTAAAACAAAAGGATCTTTGCTGTTGATCTTAAGATGGGCATTCATTCCTGCCATCAAGCCCTGGCAGGCAGCTTCTTCATAACCTGTGGTACCATTAATCTGACCGGCAAAGTATAAATTAGCGATTAGCTTTGTCTCTAAGGTTAGATTCAATTGCTGTGGCGGAAAATAATCGTATTCTATAGCATAACCCGGACGAAACATCTTGGCCTTTTCAAAACCGGGTATTTGTTTCAGTGCACGGTTTTGTACATCCTCAGGTAAGGATGTACTGAACCCATTCAAATAAATCTCCACTGTATTCCATCCTTCAGGCTCCACGAAAAGCTGGTGACGATCCCGCTCAGCAAAACGATTGATTTTATCTTCGATCGAAGGACAATATCTGGGACCAAGCCCTTGTATCCTCCCCGCAAACATCGGCGACTTTTCAAATCCTTCTTTCAGGATGTCGTGTACTGCATCATTCGTGTAGGTAATCCAACAACATCTTTGTTCGCTTGGTACAGGTGTGTCCAAATATGAAAATCTACCAGGCTTCGCGTCACCTTCCTGTATTTCCATTTTGGAATAATCAAGAGAACGTCCGTCAATTCGTGGTGGGGTACCGGTTTTCATTCGGCCGGATTGAAATCCCAGAGATACCAATTGTTCAGTGATTCCGGTTGCAGCTTTTTCACCTGTGCGACCTCCGCCAAAATTTTTCTCACCGATGTGAATCAGTCCATTCAAAAAAGTCCCGTTGGTCAGCACTACAGCTTTTGCTTTGAATTCAATGCCCATCCCCGTCTTTACGCCAACAACTTGCTCATTTTCAGTCAATAAGCCACTAACCATGTCTTGCCAGAAATCCACATTCGGAGTATTTTCAAGCATTCTTCTCCACTCAAGAGCGAAAACCATCCGGTCGTTTTGTGTACGTGGACTCCACATAGCAGGACCTTTAGATCGATTCAGCATGCGGAACTGGATCATGGAAACGTCGGAAACGATCCCGGAATAACCACCCAAAGCATCTATCTCCCTGACAATCTGACCCTTAGCAATGCCTCCCATAGCCGGGTTGCAAGACATCTGGGCGATTGTCTGCATGTTCATCGTGATCAACAATACACGTGAACCCATATTCGCCGCTGCGGCAGCAGCTTCACAGCCCGCATGTCCGGCTCCAACAACAATGATATCGTAATTCGCTTCCATGATTATTTAAGATACAAAGGTAAGTAATAACAATACATCAGTTAGAGAAGGGGTTTACAGCAATATTTTAAAGAAAAATAAACCTGAAACCCCCAGTCCAATTGACGAATTCTTACTTTTGTTTGCTGATTTTTTTTTAGTGAGCAAGGATCTACACACCAGAATTTCTGCCGCCGGTCTATTAATTACACTTGGGATTATCTATGGCGACATAGGTACATCGCCACTTTATGTAATGAAAGCCATAGTTGGTAAAACTCCTATCAATGCGGATGTGGTGATGGGAGGTATTTCATGCATTTTCTGGACCCTTAGTTTGCAGACAACAATTAAGTATGTAATTCTTACCCTACGTGCTGACAACAAGGGTGAGGGTGGAATTTTTTCACTCTATACACTGGTAAGAAGGATAAAAGTAAAATGGTTAATATTTCCTACTATTATAGGAGGAAGCGCCCTGCTCGCTGACGGAATAATTACACCATCAATTTCCGTTTCATCTGCTGTGGAGGGTCTAAGATATTTCAATGATAAGATTGATACCGTTCCCATTGTAATCGCGATCCTTACGATTCTATTTACCATTCAGCAATTCGGAACAGGATTCGTTGGACGTTTCTTTGGGCCAATAATGCTCGTGTGGTTTGGAATGTTGGGAGTATTGGGAGTCTTCTCTCTCGGTAATCATCCTGAAATTCTGAAAGCAATTAATCCTTATTACGCATACAGTTTACTAACTCAACACCCCGGAGGTTTCTGGTTACTTGGAGCAGTCTTTTTGTGCACGACAGGAGCGGAGGGGCTCTATTCCGACCTGGGACACTGTGGAAAAAGAAATATTCGATTCAGTTGGGGCTTTGTGAAACTCATGTTGCTTTTAAATTACTTTGGCCAAGGCGCATGGTTGATTGCCAATGAGGGACAATTGCTTCAGGAAAAGAATCCTTTTTACTCAATCATGCCGGATTATTTTCGTTGGATTGGATTGATTGTAGCGACATTGGCAGCTATAGTTGCAAGTCAGGCACTTATTAGCGCATCCTTTACGTTAATCAACGAAGCAATGCGTCTCAATTTCTGGCCAAAGGTTCGAACAAAATTTCCTACTGATCTTAAAGGGCAGATATATATCCCCTCAATTAACTGGATTTTGTATGTCTGTTGTGTTGCTGTAGTTCTGTATTTCAGAGACTCAACACACATGGAAGCGGCATATGGCCTAACGATTAATATTGATATGTTAATGACAACAACCCTGCTGGCCTTTTTCATGTTTTTGAAAAAGTACAACAGGGCACTTATCTTGTTATTTGTTCTTACCTATTTTACACTCGAATTCAGTTTCCTTGCGGCAAACCTCAGTAAATTTATTCACGGAGGCTATGTCAGCTTTCTCATCAGCGCGGTGATTATTCTTGTCATGTGGAGTTGGTACAGGGCAAGGAAAATTCGAAACAGGTTTGTAGAATTTGTCAAGCTGAAAGAGTATCTGAATCTTCTTAGAGACCTGAGTCATGATTTCTCAATTCCAAAATATGCAACACATCTCGTTTATCTCACCAGTGCGAATCAGCGCGAAGAGATAGAAGCAAAAACCATCTATTCAATTTTACAAAAACAACCAAAGCGTGCCGATATTTATTGGTTTGTACATGTTGATGTCCTGGATGAGCCATACACAATGGAGTACAGAGTAACAGAATTAATTAAAGGAAATATTATACGTGTCGATTTTCGTCTGGGATTCCGGGTCGAGCCAAGAATAAACCTGATGTTCCGTAAGGTTGTAGAAGATCTTGTGAAGAACTTTGAGGTAGACATTACTTCACGTTACGAATCTTTGGGGAGAAAGAACCTTATCGGAGATTTTCGTTTTGTCGTCATGGAAAAATTTCTATCTTATGAAAACGACCTCCCCTTTGACGAAAAGCTTGTAATGGACGTCTATTTTTTCCTGAAAAGATTTAGTCTTGCCGAAGAAAGGGCATTTGGCTTGGATACGAGTTCTGTTACCGTTGAAAAAGTACCAATGGTTGTTGCTCCAATACATGAATTACCATTGAAACGCCTCTCTTGAACCCCCACTTAATCCAGCTATTAAATGTCTGTTAAAACAAAAACCCCAAAAGAGTCCTACTCCATTCTTACAGAATTCGTCCTTCCTAACGACACCAACACGCTTGGAAATCTGATGGGAGGAAGGTTGTTGCATTGGATGGATATTGCGGCAGCAATTGCAGCCCATAGGCACTGTGGCAGAGTGGTAGTAACAGCGTCGGTAAATAATGTGTCATTTAACCAGCCTATCCGACTTGGGGAAATAGTGACCCTGGAAGCTAAAGTATCCCGCGCATTTACGAGCTCTATGGAAGTATTCATTGATGTGTGGGTGGAAAACAATAATACAGGCGAAAAGAAAAAATGCAATGAGGCTATTTATACTTTTGTTGCTGTTGATCAGCTGGGCAACCCCATCAACGTACCACAGCTGATGCCGGAGTCCGAAGAAGAAAAGAAACGCTACGATGGCGCCCTTCGCCGTCGACAGTTGTCTCTTATTCTGGCCGGTAAAATGAAACCCCAAGATGCTACTGAGTTAAAAGCATTGTTTCAATGATCATGAAATCAGGTTTCATTCCATATTCGTTTAATAAAATTCCTTAACCCGAATTTTAATTCGAAATAGTAGTTTATAAAGATGCAGACATTTCTTCCCCACTAACCTTAATGGCACGTATCGCAAAAGCTAAATGAGCCACAACACTATTAATAAAGTCACATCAGCCGGATTACTTATTACTTTGGGGATAATCTATGGAGACATAGGAACCTCGCCATTATATGTAATGAAGGCTATAATCGGGAAACATCCGATCAACAGCACACTGGTACTTGGAGGAATTTCCTGCATCTTCTGGACACTCACATTACAAACAACCTTCAAGTATGTAATTCTCACCCTAAGAGCTGACAATAAAGGTGAGGGGGGAATTTTTTCATTGTATGCTCTTGTTAGACGAACAAAAACAAAGTGGTTGGTATGGCCTGCAATTATCGGGGGATCCGCACTGCTGGCAGACGGGATTATTACCCCTCCAATTTCTGTTTCATCTGCAATAGAGGGGTTGCGTATTTATAATCCGGAAATCCCAACAATTCCCATTGTTATTGCAATCATCACTTCACTTTTTGTTATTCAACAATTCGGAACAAATTTTGTAGGCCGTTTTTTTGGACCAGTTATGCTCACCTGGTTTGTTATGATTGGTGTATTGGGCGCTGTCGAAATCGCACAATATCCTTCTGTGCTTAAAGCGGTGAATCCATATTATGCAATACATCTTGTTACACAATATCCTGGTGGATTTTGGTTATTGGGCGCTGTATTTCTTTGCACTACCGGAGCAGAAGCGCTTTACAGTGATCTTGGTCACTGCGGGAGAAAAAACATACGAATCAGTTGGATATTTGTTAAAACCATGTTGCTTCTTAATTATTTTGGGCAAGGCTCCTGGTTAATGCAAAATGATGGAGGACAATTGATGGACGAAAGTCCATTTTTTGCAATGATGCCAAACTGGTGGGTCATTCCCGGAATTATTGTAGCAACAATGGCTGCTATAGTTGCTTCTCAAGCATTAATTAGCGGTTCATTTACCCTGGTTAACGAAGCAATCCGGCTGAATTTTTGGCCGAAAGCCAGAATTGTCTACCCAACAAATTTTCGGGGACAATTGTATGTTCCCTCAGCAAACTGGTTGTTGCTTGCAGGATGTATTGGCATTGTACTTTATTTCAAAGAATCGGGAAGAATGGAAGCCGCATATGGTCTTGCAATCATCATTACGATGCTTAGTACGACTTCCCTTTTAGCTTATTATCTCTACATAAAAAGAGTTTCTCCTATCCTGATAGTAGGAATGTTGCTTTTGTTTTTAATTCCTGAACTATCGTTCCTCGTTGCAAATCTCGATAAGTTTCCTCACGGCGGATGGTTAACATTATTGATTGCTTTTGCCCTGATTTCCCTCATGTGGGCGTGGTATGCAGCCAGAAAAATCAGAAATCGATTCGTTGAATTCGTTAAATTGAAGGATTATCTGAAATTAATCAGAGACCTAAGCCATGATTTTTCTATCCCCAAATACTCCACTCATCTGGTTTACCTTACTAGTGCAAATATGGTCGAAGAAATCGAGGCAAAAGTGGTGTATTCAATTTTGCAGAAACAGCCAAAACGAGCCGATGTGTATTGGTTTGTACATGTTGATGTTCTGGATGAACCCTACACGACAGATTATAAAGTTACCGAACTCGTTAAAGGGAATATTTTCAGGGTCGACTTTATGCTCGGTTTCAGAGTGGAACCTCGTATCAATCGAATGTTCCGAATGGTAGTTGAGGACATGGTAAGAAATATGGAGGTCGATATCACCTCCAGATATGAATCCCTGGGAAGAAAACACATGGTTGGCGACTTCCGCTTCGTGGTGATGGAGAAGTTTTTAAGTTACGAAAATGAACTCCCTGCGTTTGAAAAAATCATCATGGATATGTATTTCACGTTAAAACCATTTACCCTTTCAGAAGAAAGAGCATTTGGATTGGATACAAGTTCTGTCGTGATTGAAAAAGTTCCACTTATTGTCAGTAACGTAAGGGACATCCAACTACGCCGCCGTCGTTGATGAGCAAGGATCATTCATTTATTATTTTAATAAATGAATTTATTTTCATTTATCATAGAAGATAAAGAAGTCGGAATCCGAAAAACAATAACGTCAATCACACTTCAACATTCGCCAGACGGGCAATTTCCACCTCGTCCTGATCCATCATGCACCGAAAATGTTTCTTCGGACATTTCGTGAACCCAATCTTGGAACAAGGCCTGCACGAAAGACCTTTTACTTCAAAAATACCATCAGCAAATTCGCCGGGCCTCAACTCCTTACTCCCAACTCCCAACTCTCGACTCACCCCGTCCCTCGTCCCTAAAAAATCCGTCCCCCGTCCCCCGTCCCTTGTCCCCCTATAAGGATACATCCCAAACTCCGGCACCGTATTTCCCCAAACCGAAATAATTTCTTTTTGAAAAGCGGCGGCAATATGCATCAATCCGGTATCGTGTGAAATTACCCGGAGCGCATGTTTTACGATAGCCGCGGATTCATTCAAAGAATATTTTCCAGTCGCATCAAAAACTTTTTCTCCAAGCTGAGCAGCTATTTCAGCGCCTTTAATTTGGTCTTCTGGTCCACCGAGTAAAACCACAGGATAGTTTATCTTTTTACAGATACTGATGATTTTTTCTATCGGCAATTGTTTGGTAAAATGCTTCGCACCGATTACGAATGCGATGTATTTATTTTTAAAACCAGGAGGCAATTTCTCCAAAACCTTTTCATCTTCCGGACGAATAAAATAATCCAGCCCCTTCCCGTCATTTTTTACTCCGAATGAATTGACAGTTTCAAGATAACGATCGACGATGTGTACACGGGGAAGTTTGTCGATGTGAAAATTTACAAGCAGCCATTTTTCAATATTCAATTTGTGAAATGAAAAACTCTTTCTCCCTAATGCCACTTTTATGCGGAGGCTTCGTTGGTTGTGATGAAGATCGATAACGGCATCGTAATTTTCCCTTTTTAGTTCCGAAAGGATTTCCACAAAATTATCTTCCAGGAAATACAATTTGTCAATGTAGGGATTGCCCATCAATACCGAAGCAAAAGAACGTTTCGTCAGATAATGCACCTCCGCATCCGGAACCTGTTGTTTCAGACAACGAATCACCGGCGTCGTAAGAACGATGTCCCCGATGGAAGAAAAACGGATGATGAGGAATTTAGGCAATGGGTTTGTTTCAGACAAAGACCGCAAAGATCGTAAAGAAAAGCAAGGAAATCTTTGCCATCTTTGCAGGAATATTTATGGCCATCTTCACCGACACCCATACCCATTTGTATGCCGATGAGTTTAACGCGGATCGCGAACAACTGATCAGGGAGGCTATTGGGGCAGGTGTGACACGGTTTTTTATGCCAAACATAGAGGCCGCTTCCATTGAAGGCATGCTGGAGCTGGAGCAAAAATTTCCGGAGCATTGTTTTCCAATGATGGGTCTGCATCCTTGTTCGGTTAAAGAAAACTGGGAATCGGAGATGAAAATTGTGGAAGACTGGCTGGCGAAACGGAAATTTGCAGCGGTAGGGGAAATGGGGATTGATCTGTATTGGGACAAAACATTTGTGGAGGAACAAAAGGAAGCCTTCCGCAGACAGGTGAAACTGGCCAATCACTACAAACTGCCGATCGTGATTCATTCCAGGGAAAGTTTCGAAATGATTTATGATTTACTCCTTGAAACAAAGAAAGAAGAACCCTATGGAATTTTTCATTGTTTCACAGGAACAGAGGACCAGGCAAAACGCGCGATCGACCTGGGATTTTATCTTGGAATAGGAGGGGTGCTTACCTTCAAAAACTCAGGTCTGGATAAAGTGGTGGAGAACATTGATCTCCGTCATCTTGTACTGGAAACAGATGCACCTTATCTTGCACCCACACCCAACAGAGGAAAAAGAAATCTTCCCGTTTATCTCAAACTGGTTGCGGAAAAATTAGCGCAACTCCACGGTAAAACGGTAGACGAAATTGCCGTCATCACCACAGACAACTCCCGGAAAATATTCAGCATGTAAAAATAGTCTCGCACAAACCCTTTGCGCCCTTTGCGTCTTTGCGCGAAAAAAAAACTCAAGCAAATTGCTCAAACGTAAGTCAAAAAGAATCCTCATCATCTATACCGGTGGAACCATCGGGATGATGAAAGAGCATCGTAACCAGACATTGGTTCCCGTTAATTTCAAAGAAATTATCCGACAGGTTCCCGAGCTTCTGCATCTCAATTGCAAAATTGATTTTCATGCATCTCACAAACCGATTGATTCCTCCAATGTTCAGCCTGCTTTCTGGGAAGAGCTGGCCGGAATTATTGAAAAGAAATACAAGAGCTACGATGGTTTTGTGATCCTCCATGGAACCGATACCATGGCGTATACGGCATCGGCATTGAGTTTCATGTTGCAGAATTTGGGCAAACCGGTTATTCTCACGGGCTCTCAATTGCCTGTCGGTGTGATTCGCACCGATGCCCGCCGTAATTTGATAACGAGTATAGAGATTGCATCTTCCGACAGAGTAGTACCGGAAGTTTGCATTTATTTCAGCAATCAATTGTATCGCGGCAATCGCTCGGAAAAATATACTTCGAGTAAGTTTGACGCATTTCAGTCGAGCAACTATCCTCCGCTCGCGGATGCCGGCGTCAACATTGTTTTTAATGACGATTTTATTCGGACGAAGTCAAAAAATAAATTCAAAGTACAGGGCGGTTTCGACACCAACATTGCATTATTAAAAATTTACCCGGGGATTCACAACGACGTAATCGACGCGACGCTTCGTACGGCCGGTCTGCGTGCGGCGATCATCGAAACTTATGGCAGTGGCAATGCGCCAACGGATCCGGCTTTTGTAAGTGTGCTCGATAATGCCATTCGTCGTGGAATCATTCTGCTCAATGTTTCACAATGCAGTGGAGGAACTGTTGATCAGGGAAAATACGAAACGAGTATGCAGTTGAAAGAAATCGGTGTCATCAGCGGAAGAGACATCACGACAGAAGCCGCGCTTACCAAGCTGATGTTTTTACTCGGACAAAACCTGAGCAGGAGGGAAGTTCAGAAAATGTTGCAGATGGATTTGCAGGGTGAGATTTCCGGGAAATGAGTTTGCGATTTTTTTTCGCCCCATTGGGGCAAAGGAAATATTAATCAGGCAGTAGGTACTTCGCTGTAGCGATCCAGAACCTCGTCGAGCACACCATGAATTTCATCGATGTTTTCGAGAGTAACCAGACGTGTCCTGTAATCTTTAAAATGATCGAGGCCTTTGAAGTAATTGCTGTAATGCCGGCGCATTTCAAAAATGCCGACACGCGGACCTTTCCATTCCAGAGATTTATTAAAGTGCGTACGGCAAACATCCACGCGCTGTTCAATGGTAGGCAATGAAAGTTTTTCTCCGGTCTTGAAAAAATGTTTGATCTCATTGAAGATCCAGGGATAGCCGATACTGGCCCTTCCGATCATTACTCCGTCTACTCCGTAACGATCGCGCATTTCCAGAGCACGTTCAGGTGAATCAACATCACCGTTGCCAAAAATAGGAATATGAATTCGCGGATTGTTTTTCAACTCACCGATCAATGTCCAGTCGGCCGGACCCTTGTACATTTGTTTGCGTGTTCGTCCATGAACAGTGAGCGCCTGTATACCGATGTCCTGCAAGCGTTCCGCGACTTCGACAATATTTTTTGTGCTATCATCCCAACCCAGACGAGTTTTCACCGTGACCGGAAGTTTAACCGCTTTCACGATAGCCTCTGTCATTTGAACCATTTTCGGAACATCCTGTAATAAAGCGGCACCTGCGCCTTTGCAGGCAACGGCTTTCACCGGACAACCGTAATTGATATCGATCAGATCCGGTTTTGCCTGTTCGGCGATTTCAGCGGCTTCGATCATGGATTCTATTTCACTGCCGAAAAGTTGAATACCAATAGGTCGTTCATATTCGAAGACATCCAGCTTCATCACACTTTTTGCAGCATCACGGATTAATCCTTCGCTTGAAATAAATTCGGTATACATCACATCCGCGCCATTCATTTTGCAGACATACCGGAATGGCGGATCACTCACATCCTCCATGGGAGCGAGCAACAACGGGAATTCCGGTAGGATGATGTTTCCGATTTTCACTTTTTTTAGTGCTTAGTGGTTAGTGGTTAGTGGGGCTGGGTAATTTCTTATTTGCTACGAATGGTCAGGTATTGCATATCCGCGAATTCAATAATTAACTTATATCCCATCCTTTTACCTTATACCTTATACCTTATACCTTATACCTTATACCGTCCCTCGTCCCCCGCCCCTCGTCCCTATTTCTTTCTATCTTCGCGGTCCGGCGTTCTAAGTCGGCAAAGGTACAACAAGATGAGTTTCAAGGCAATTTGGGCGAACAATACTTATTATTCGAAATTTCTCATTTCGGTAGGGATAATATTGTTGTCGGCGGTGTTTTTTACATTGGTGAGCACACTGCTTTGCTCCGCCATTTATGGTATTAGCATGGCCGAGATGCAGACGCTGCTCGGGAATCTCTCAGATCCCAGGGCGATATCGATCCTGAAACTGGTACAAACGGTTTCCGCCATCGGCACATTTGTGGTGCCGCCGTTTATTATTGCGTATCTGATCGACGCGGAGCCGACACGTTTTCTTGGTGTGAACAAAAGTGCCTCCTTGCCATCCGCCTTCATGGTGATTGTTTGTCTGATGATATCAGTGCCACTGATAAATTTCCTTGGTGAATTAAACGGCACGATGCATTTACCGGGTTTTCTGAAATCAGTGGAAGACTGGATGCGTGAGTCTGAAGACAGAGCGGCGGAACTTACAAAAGCATTTCTGGCGATGCCTTCGCTGAGTGACATGTTCTTCAACTTGTTTATGGTCGCGTTGATTCCGGCATTTGGAGAGGAATTATTGTTCCGCGGTATCGTTCAAAAAATATTTACAGGCTGGGCGAAGAACGTGCATGTAGGTGTATGGATGGCAGCATTTCTTTTCAGCGCGATGCACATGCAGTTCTACGGTTTTGTTCCGCGTTTATTATTAGGCGCGATGCTCGGTTATCTGTTTGTGTGGAGCGGAAGTTTGTGGTTGTCTGTCCTCGCGCATTTTGTAAACAACGCAAGCGCGATCATTTTTACTTATCTCTATCAGCAACAAATGTCGACGATCGATGTGGATGCGGTTGGAACCCGTGAAGGAGAAGTGATGAGTGTATTGATCAGTACACTTCTTACTGCCGCTTTGCTCTTTCTGATTTACCGTACCGAAACGAAAAAGCGGTTGCTTTCAGCGGATTGATTGACTATCTTTGTGCCCCTTTTAAACGGAAACGGCCATTTTTGGCTGTTTTTTGTTAAAATTCAGTCCCGGAGAGGTGTCCGAGTGGTCGAAGGAGCACGCCTGGAAAGTGTGTAGGCTCCAAAAGGGTCTCGTGGGTTCGAATCCCACCCTCTCCGCGTTACAGAGTCAGTGTTAGTTTCAGAGCGTGTTTTCAGAAAATTCTGATCACTCGTACGGAAACTGAAACTGACTCTTTTTTTTGTGCGATGGTCGCCATGCATCAGGCAGATTAGGCGATAATTTAAAATGAATATATTTCAGATATTGTAAAAAATCTTATTCGATTCTTTCAAGCAGAAATACATTTTAAAATTTTATGTCTGAATTAAAATTCAATCGGCTCTCCCTTGCATTTAAAAATGCGATCAGATATATTCTTCTGTTCGTCTTATTTTTCTATTCTACTACTGCAAAAACACAATGCTGCAATTATGTTTTGACTATGCACGATAGTTATGGTGATGGATGGAACGGAGGATCATTGGAAGTATTTATCAATGGTGTTTCTGCAGGGAATTATAGCGCGGCAAATTTCGCGAGTTCGGCAACAGTTGTTGTTTGCCAGGGCGATGTTTTTGAAATGGTATATACTGCCGGAGCTTACGAAGAGGAAAATACGTATCAACTTTATGATGCAGCATGGAATCTTCGCTTTGCTAACGGACCTTTTCCAACAACAGGAAATGTCTTTTCAACAACAGGTGACTGTAACGGAATCGCTGTTCCCGGAACTCATCCATGTGTTGCCATTCCAATTGATACGGGTCAATGCATTTTATCCGATAATACAGGATTTGCAGGATCAGGAATAAATGCAGGCTGCGCGAATTATAACGGGGGTGATGTGTGGTTTTCTCTCCTGGTTCCTCCTTCAGGAAGCGTCAGTGTCGCGACGGATAGCGGAAGTATTAATGATACCGGCATCGCAGTATGGGCCGATAGCACTTGTACCAATCTCCGATCAATGGGATGTGATGATGACGGAAACAGTAATGGTAACGGATATTTTTCCATACTCTTTTTTCATGATCTTACTCCGGGCCAGTTGTTATACATTCAGGTATGGGGCTATGGTGGCTCAACGGGAACTTTTAGACTCTGCGCAAGAGACTTGGGTAAAATCAGCCTTGACAGCACAGAACTGCCGATTGTGATGATCAATACTCTCGGTCAAACGATAGTTGAAAATACCAAGATCAATGCCCTGATGGATATTAAATACAACGGTCCTGTTGCATTGACATATCTGACAGACAGCGCGAATGAATACAGCGGATCAATCGGAATAGAACTGCGCGGCGCTTCATCTTTAGGATATCCTCAGCATGCCTATGGTCTTGAAACCCGCACTGCAAGCGGAGCAAACAACAATGTCCCGATACTCGACATGCCCGCAGACAATGACTGGTCATTAATATCTAACTATAATGATCGCTCTTTGGTGCGAAATGTTTTGGCTTATCGTTTGTTTGAAGAGATGGGAAATTATGCTCCCCGAACACGCCTGTGTGAAGTGCTTGTCGACAGTTTATACAAAGGAATCTATCTTTTCTGTGAGAAAATTAAACGCGATCAGAATCGTGTGAATATTGCTAAGCTGACAACAGCAGACAGTACGGGCAATGAGCTGACCGGTGGTTATATTTTGCAACAAAACTATTGGGATGCTAACAATAGTTTTCAATCAAACTATTCTCCTATTGATCATCCGGGTTTTGATGTACATTTTGTTTATGAATATCCGAAATTAGATTCCATTCTTCCGCAACAACGATCATATATCGCGACATATGTGGATAGCCTCGAAGACGCACTGTACAGTGCAAACTTTGCAGACACATCAATTGGCTATAGAAAGTATCTAGACACGAAATCTTTTATTGATTATTTTATCGTCAATGAATTGGCAAGAAATAATGATGGTTTTAAAAAGAGTGTGTTTTTTTACAAAGACAAAGATTCAAACGGAGGTAAATTAAAAGCCGGTCCGGTCTGGGATTTTGACTGGGCATGGAAAAACCTTTATGGTTGTTTGATGTTTGAAGTGAGGGACGGTTCGGGATGGGCGCATCATGTGAATGATTGTCCAACGGATAATTATTCATGCGGATGGTATGTGCGAATGTTGCAAGACAGCTCCTTTAACAATGAACTTCGTTGCCAATACGAAGAATACAGATCAACGATTCTGGATACCGGTTACATTTTTGCGATTATAGACAGCGTCCACAACCTCGTACAAAATGCGCAGGTAAGACATTTTCAGCAATGGCCAATTTTAGGAATGAGCGGTCCCGCACCGGAATTAGATCCTGTTGCTACTACTTATGATGCGGAGCTGGATACACTGAAGTCGTGGATAAGCCTTCGTTTGCAATGGCTTGACGCAAACATTCCCGGACTGTGTGTTCCGATAACTACTGGTTTGGAAAATGCAGCAATGAAAAACACAATAAGATGTTATCCCAATCCATCAACAGGAATTTTTTATTTCGAAGGAGAAAATCTGAGCAACGCGCCTGTATTGTTTAATGTCTACGATATCTCCGGAAAAATTGTCGATCAAAAGGAGATAGAAGAAGGAAGGATAAAATTTGAATACACCGCGAAGAAAAAGGGTGTTTATTTCTTTACCCTCAATTCACAGGGAGGGATAATTCAATATGGAAAACTTGTTGTGTTATAGGAATCATTGCTTTTGTTCTCTTGTTCCCTGAATTGGGTTTTGCATTTAGGGAAGAAATCGGGTATATTAGAGTACTTTCTTCGGATTGCATTAATATATTATTTTCCAGGAATAATTTTTCCCTTGGGTAAAACCCTTGAATTTTTATGTCTGGTGTATGTTTTCAGTTTTTGATGACACGGTTTACCGATCTAACCGAAGACTTTCGTTTTTTTCCGATTTCATCAACGAATGGTTCATATGTTCTTAATATTTAAGATGAGCAATAATATAATTTTGTTTCTTTTACTAGTGATAAACTAAGCCGAAATGAAAAATCCGAATTTTCAGAAACAATTGGGCGAAAAAGATCTTAATCATGAATCCAAATTAATTGAATATGGTTATGATCTGAGGAAAATCCTTGACGGTATTTCTGACGGCTTAGCGGTTCTGGATAAGAACTGGATCAATATTTATACAAACAAGATCGCCGGGGCGCTTTTAAATCGCGAGCCCAAAGATCTGATTGGTAAAAGTTTTTGGGAAAATTATCCTGACATGAAAGGTTCTGCGATTGAGACCTCCCTACGCAATTCCATGGAGAATCGACAACATGTTCATATGAAGTATTATTATGAGCCTCTTGATCGATGGTTTGAAAATAATTTCTATCCCTCAGATAACGGAATCACGATCATTTTTCGTGATATTACCGAAAAGAAGAAGGCAGAAGAACGGCTTGCTGCAAGTGAAAACCGTTTACGGGCTATTTTTGATTCTGAACCCGAATGTATTAAACTGTTGGATCGCGATTTTAAATTGTTGGACATAAATCCTGCAGGGATAGAAATGATTGAAGCGGATAGTTTAAAAGATATTCAGGGATGTGAAGTGTTGACACTAATCGATGACGCTTTCAAAAAACAATTTCTTGATTTGGGAGAAAGGGTGTTCAATGGCGAATCCGGCATACTCGAGTTTTCAATAACCGGACTTAAAGGAACCAAACGTTGGATGGAAATGAATGCTGTTCCGTTACGAAATTCCGGGGATGAGGTGGTTGCCGTGTTATCGATCGCGCGAGACATTAGCAAACGCAAGGCTCATGAATCAGAAATTCAACGCAGCGAAGCTCTGTTAAACGAAGCACAGCGGATTGCAAAAACAGGAAGCTGGGAATTGGATATTCAAAAAAACCAATTACACTGGTCCGCGGAAGTGTTCCGAATTTTTGAAATGGCCCCGGATAAAAGCCCGGCATCGTATGAGGCTTTTCTTAACCTGATTCATCCTCAGGAGCGTGAAATGGTCGATAAGATTTACACGGACTCGGTAAAGAATCATACCCCTTATGAGCTGGTCCACAGATTAGTTTTCCCCGATGGAAGGATAAAGTATGTACAGGAACGTTGCGAAACAATCTATACCCCGGAGGGTGAACCGATCCGTTCACTTGGGACAGTACAGGATATTTCCGATCGCGTTTATGCCGAAATGCAAATTAAAAAGAAGGATCAGCAAATACGCGAAATCAGTTCCTCCATGCCCAGCGTGGTTTTTCAGTTTGCCGTGGATCTATTGGGTAAACGACACTGCAATTTTGTAGGTGAAAACATATTTACCCTCGCTGGAATTACAGTGGATGAAATTTGCAGCGATTTTTCAAAATTCTCTCAACAAATTCATCCCGAAGATGGCGCTCGGGTAAAGGAAGAGGTTGGCCTCAGTATAAAATCTCCCGGTTATTTCAACAGCTCTTTCCGTTTGGTAGATGCGCATACCAGCGAAATCAAATGGGTGAATAGCAGTTCCTTCACATCCCTTCAGCCGGATGGCACATTTATCATGAATGGTACGCTTACCGATTTCACGGAATCAAAGAGGGCGGAAGAAGAATTACAAAGGTCGAATCTGGAATTGCGGCAATTAACCACACATCTTCAATCCATTCGTGAGGAAGAGCGGACAAAAATTGCCCGTGATTTACACGATGAGCTCGGACAACAGCTCACCGCACTTAAAATGGACGCATCCTGGCTTTCTAAAAAATTGACGGAAAGCGATAGCGGAATGATAGAAAAAGTAAATGGGATGATCGCCCTGATTGGAGATACTGTACAATCAATTCGCCGAATTTGTTCCGAATTGAGGCCCGGAATTCTGGATGATCTTGGTTTGGAGGATGCCTTGCAGTGGCAAAGTCGTGAATTCGAAACCCGGACAAATATCCATTCCAAAGTAGTTTCTGGTCAGGACAACAGAAAAGTAAAATTCAGCAAAGATCTTTCCACAAGTGTTTTCAGGATATACCAGGAGGCATTGACAAATGTCGCCCGTCATTCAAATGCCTCGGAAGTGGTGACAATATTTAAACACACCGAAGACAAAATCCTGCTTACAGTCAGTGACAATGGTCAGGGATTTAATACAGATGAGGTGAAAACAAAAAACTCCCTGGGATTACTGGGAATGAAAGAACGTGCTTCAGGATTTGGTGGTAACATATTCATTAAAAGCGCGAGAGGACAGGGAACAACCATATCGCTTGAGATGCCTTTGTATAACGAAAATAATATTCCGGCTTCAGAAGAATCGATTTAGTGTAAGGCAGCCACAGTTCAATTTGCGCACATAGACAAGATAAATTCCTGGTGGGCTATTAATAATTGATTCATTACGACACTCGCAGGCAAACGGATTTGTCAATTTTTAATTTTAAAGTATACAAGGTCATCTTTACTGAAAAAATATGAGTTTTTCATATTTCCCGCGATGAATTTTTTAAGCGCAGCACTGGTGGAGAATTGTTCGTCGATATTGTCTGTGATTTCGGAGAGGGTTACAATGTCGGCGCGGACAAGAATTTTATAGAGCATATATTTTTGTTCCCCCTCAGCGGAATCTTTTCTTTGAATGTTCAGAAAATGAAATCCGTTCACAATGGATTCAAAAGCCTGGTAGTGCTCCGTTCCGTTTTCGGATTTTCCAATTTTTTCAATTGCATAATGGGTTTTGTCCAAAGCGGTCACAACAATGGATTCGTCTTCAGTATTCTCTTTTTTCCAGGTGCCGAGAAGTTGCGGATCGGTATTCACATTGGCTTCGTCAATAGGAACTGTTGATTCATAAGGACAGGCAAAAAATAATATAGAGCAAAATATTAATGTGATGGCACGGAAGATTGATTTGGTTTTCATTTTCAGAATGGATTTCAATAGGTTTGTATTCGGTTGATTTATTTTTTATAAGCAGTGAATTTACATCGACGCTACAGCAAACTGGCAGTGAAATTGAATTTCCTGATCCATAGCCGAAGGGTGAAATTTAGCCAAGGTTGAGTATTTTCTGTGTCAGAATCTTTCGCAATATCATTTCCAAAGATTTGATCCGAATCCGGTCCTTCACGTGCAATAGGGCTACCATCCGAATTTTTCATATTACGATTTGGAATCTGGCAAAATGAAACCCGAACAACAAAAAAGAAAAAGAGAAGAAGAAACCGTTTCATGGTAATGAAATTAGAACTCTTCAAAAACAGATATAACAGTATTTAGAATACAGCTGTTACGGCAAAGGTTTAATCAAAATCTCAAAGCAATCCAATCAATTAATATGGACAATGAGAATAATTATTCGACTTTAATTAGTTTTTTCGTCACCGACTTATCTCCGAGATCAACCGAAACAAAATAAACTCCTGCAGGAAGAGAAGAAAGATCAATCGGGCTGAAAGATGAAACAGGACTGGAAAATTTTTGCAAGAATTTTATTTCGCCTGACAAATCCCTCACACGAACAGAGTACACTGACTTTCCATTCGGAATAATATTTACCAACTGCTTGCATGGGTTTGGATATACACTCACCGGATCGTATTCCAGAACAGGAGGAAGTCCAAGCCATTGACTTTCGTCAAAACGCACGACACCATGTGTTTCTGTACCACACCAGATAATGCCGCTGTTTTCGATGGCAACCGTGAATACAATGTCATCGGGCATGTTGCTGTTAGTTGTGTTCCAATGGTAATAATAAAATCCCTCTTTTTTCACCAGGCCTTTATCATAAGAGCCCATGTAGAAATTTTGCTGAGAACTTTGCG